>JASHTR010000138.1 GCA_030040455.1 Terriglobia bacterium
CCACGATGCGCGAAACAGCCATCGAGCTGACGGCCATCATCCCACTGAGGCGGCTCTTTCGGGCGGCCATCATAATTGAAGCCATCGTGAAACCCTCCGGGACGTTGTGCAGGATGACCGCGCCAAAAATCACCACGCCAAGCCACGTAGAAACCAGGAAGCCCGCGGCGATGGCAACACCGTCAAAGAACGTGTGAATCACAAGTCCGCCCAGCGCCGCATAAGCGACGCGCGTTTTCACAAATTGCTCAAGGTGGGTTTCTTCGCCGAAGTGGAAGTGCGCGGGCCAGGAGTGTTCGAAGAAATGGACAATAAAGTAGCCCGCGAGAATCAGCACTGGAGCCATCCGCGCATTCAAGCGGATGCTTTCCGGAACCATCTCCACCAGCGCCGTCGCCAGCATAAACCCTGAGCCCAGGGCAATAAAATAGGCAAGAAAAGTTCTGCTCCAGGGGCGTGCGTAGACAATGACTCCGCCGAGAACGTTCGCCAGCCCGGCGATCACGGCGAGCACGAGACTGATGGCAATGGCGGACATATGGCTAACGCGGTCAGCAGTCAGCTCTCAGCCTGCGAGCAAGCTCGCCGGCGCAAAGCGGCAGCAAGCTGCCGCAATCCAAGGCTCCCGCATACGTAAAGAAGTGTTGGACGCACCACACTAGAAACCAGAAATCAGAAACGAGTAACTGGAAATCTGACCTCTAAAACCTGGAACCGGTCTTTCCTACCCCGAGTGCCGGAAATGAACGATTTCCCCATCTTTGATGACGTATTCCTTCCCTTCCAGACGCAGGCGGCCGCGATTTCGCGCTTCAACGAGGCTTCCGCAGGCAATGAGATCATCGTAGCCAGCCACTTCAGCCCGGATAAATCCGTGCTGAATGTCACTATGGATTTCGCCGGCTGCCTCCCAGGCGGTGGCGCCGGCGTGGATGGTCCAGGCGCGGCATTCGTCTTCACCCACGGTAAAGAAAGAAATCAGGCCTAGTAGCTGGTAGCTTGACCGGATGACCCGCGCAATGGCGGATTCCGCCAAACCGAAGCTGGCCATGAATTCGACCGCTTCCGCGTCGCTAAGCTCTGCCAGCTCCGCTTCGACTTTTCCGCATACTGCAACAACCATCGTATGAGGTTTATGCCTCAGGCCGGCGGCTCGGGCAAACTCCTCCGCCTGTCCGGTGCGAGCGGCATCTTTCTCATCCAGGTTCAGGATATAGAGGGCGGGCTTGAGAGAGAAAAACGTGAAGCCCCGCACCGCCCGCTCCTCGTCGGGTGAAAGCGTCAGCTCGCGCAGCGGCCGCTGCTTCTCCAGAGTTGCCTTGCATGAGCGCAGTGTTTGAAGCTCCAGGTCGAGAGCAGGATTCTTCTGCTTTTTCACATCCTTTTCCAGGCGCTCCAACCTCTTTTCGATCACGACAAGGTCGGAAAGCATCAACTCCAGCTCGACGGTCTCGAGGTCGCGCAGGAGGCTGCCGGGTTCGGTGTCGAACGCCCGAACGACATGAGCCAGAGCCTCAACCTCCCGCAGCGCAGCGCCCTCGGTCCCTCCTCGCGCCAACTCAATAATGCTGCCGGGGGTATCCACGTATTCGATGCTGGCCGGGACCGTTTTGCGTGGATGAAACATGCCGCTGAGCCGGTCGAGTCGCGGGTCGGGCACGCTCACCACCCCGACGTGAGCCTCGGGCCTGCCCGTCGAAAGCCCCGCTCCGTGAGATTTCGTTACGATTCGGAAAAACGTGGTCTTGCCGACCTGCGCCAGACCCACAATGCCGATTTTCAACACTTCAGCCTCTCAGTCCCAAATCCTCACCACGTTTTTTGACAACACCCATCTCGGGCCGAGTTCGCGTATTATAATAGCCTGTTGAATGATGATACTCACTCGCCGCAAGCTACTTGCCTCTTCAGCTCTTCTCCTGGGTGACAAACTTCTCGAAACGCTGGCAACACCCCTCAGCCGGTGGAATCGTCCGCTCCGTTTGCAAGCGGCCCCATTACCGGCGGCGGGGCAATCGCCGGTCGTTTTTATTGACGTTGCCAAACAAGCCGGTCTGAATATACCGAATGTTTGGGGCGGCGTCCATCATAAGAAATATATTGTTGAAGCCAAGGGCAGCGGTATTGCTTTCTTTGACTATGACATGGACGGCTGGCTCGATATTTACATCAGCAACGGCACCCGGCTGGACGCACGCTGGCCGCCGGGGCAGGCGCCGCACACTCACTTGCTGAAGAACAACCGCGACGGAACGTTTACCGACGTCACAGCGAAATCCGGCCTGGCCCGCACCGGCTGGCAGACCGGTGTGTGCGTTGGCGACTACGACAATGACGGCGTTGACGACCTTTTCCTCACCTTCTGGGGTCACAATATCCTCTTCCACAACAACGGCGATGGCACTTTTACCGACGTTACCCGGAAGGCGGGCCTGTGGCAAGATGAAGTAAGGTGGGGTTCCGGATGCTGTTTTCTTGATTACGATCGTGACAGCCACCTGGATCTCTTCGTCGCCAACTACATTGTCTTTGATATCCGCAAGGTACCGGCGCCGGGCCAAACCGGCTTCTGCCAGTGGAAAGGTATCCCGGTGATGTGCGGTCCGCGCGGATTGCCGGGCGGCTCCAACCTTCTCTATCATAATAACGGCGACGGCACGTTCACCGACGTCACGGAAAAGGCCGGCATTCTCAAGCCCGGCCCGCGCTACTCGATCACGCCTGTTTCCTATGATTTTGACAACGACGGCTGGCCGGATATTTACGTTACCGTGGATTCCGAGCCAAGCATCCTTTACCGTAACAACCACAACGGCACTTTCACCGACGTCGGGGTGATGGCGGGCGTCGCCTACAACGAGGACGGCCAGGAGCAGGCAGGCATGGGCGTTGCGGTGGGCGATTACGATTGCGATGGCAACCTCGACATTTTCAAGACGAATTTCTCCGACGATACTTGCGACTTATACCACAACAACGGCGACGGCACGTTCACCGACGTCACCTTTGTTTCCGGCTTTGGCATCAACACGCAATACGTCTGCTGGGGATGCGGCTTCCTGGACTACGATAACGACGGCTGGGCAGATCTCTTCCAGGCCAACGGCCACGTCTACCCCGAAATTGACAATTATCAACTGGACCAGACGTTCAAGGAGCCGCGCCTTGTTTATCACAACCTCGGCAACGGGAAGTTTAAGGACGTCTCGACCGCGATGGGCCCTGGCATCACCGAGCGCTATTCAAGCCGTGGGTGCGCTTTCGGCGATTACGATAACGACGGCGATATGGACGTGCTCGTCCTCAATATGAACGACTTGCCTTCACTCCTGCGCAACGAGGGAGGCAATAAACAGAATTGGATCAAGCTGAAGCTGGTCGGAACTCGCTCAAACCGCACCGCCATCGGCGCGCGTGCCTACGTTACCACCGGCAGGCACCGGCAAATGAACGAAGTGGCGAGCGGCGGCAGCGTCATGTCCCAAAGCGATTTCCGGCTGCATTTTGGCGTGGGCCGAGCGCAAAAGGTGGATCTGGTCGAGATCAAGTGGCCGACGACGTGGAAAATTGAGAGGTTTACCAACCTCGATGCCAACCAGATTCTGACGATCAAGGAAGGTTCTGGCATCATTAAAGCGGAGAAAAAGACGACGTAAGCGGCCAGGGCCGTGAGAGACCCGCGTCTCAAACCCCAAGAACACTGACAAGCTGCTTCACGGCCTCGGCGGACTTCGCAAGCGCCGACTGCTCTTCAGAGGTAAGCTTGATTTCAACGATCTGCTCGATGCCGTTCGCGCCCAGCTTCACCGGCACTCCCACAAACAGGCCGTTGATGCCGTATTCGCCTTCCAGGTATGCGGCGCAAGGCATGATCTTTCTGCGGTCGTGAAAAATCGCGTCAATCATTTCAATGACGGCGGCGGAAGGCGCATAGTAGGCACTTCCTTTTTTTAACAGGCTCACAATTTCCGCTCCGCCGTTGCGCGTTCGGGTGATGATGGCCTCGAGCTGATCTTTGGGCAGAAGCTCCGTGAGTGGGATTCCGGCCACGGTGGTGTAGCGCGGCACCGGCACCATCGTATCGCCGTGGCCGCCCAGCACGAACCCCTGGACATTTTGGACGGAGACGTTTAAAGCTTCAGCGACAAAAGTCCGGTAACGCGCCGTATCCAACACGCCAGCCATACCCAGCACGCGGTTCTTCGGGAATCCGCTCACTCGCAGCGCGGTTTGCGACATGGCGTCGAGCGGATTGGTGACGATGATCAGGATGGCTTCAGGCGAGTGTTTGGCCGCCTGCGCGATCGCGCTCTTCACCACATCGTAATTGGCCTTGAGCAGGTCGTCGCGGCTCATGCCCGGCTGGCGTGGGAAGCCGGCGGTCATCACCACGACGTCGGAGTTTGCCGTGCTCGCGTAATCGTTGGCACCGATTACCCGCGCGTCATAGCCCTCAATGGGTCCGGCTTCGAGCAGGTCCAGGCCCTTGCCTTGCGGAACGCCTTCCAGAATATCCACCAGCACGACATCGGCCAGGCTCTTGTCCACAAGGCGCTGGGCCACCGTCGCGCCCACATTGCCCGATCCAATGACGGTCACCTTTTTACGCATCAAGCCTCCTATCTCAAAAATCTCCGAAGCACCGCGGGAAGGATGCCACCGTTCCGGTAATATTCAATTTCGATTTCGGAATCAAGCCGGGCTGTGACGGAAAAGCGGCGAGACTGATCCTGGGCGCTGGTTGCCGTAACCTGGATTTCCGCGCGCGGGTGAATCTGATCGCTGATGCCTGTAACATCATAAATTTCCCGGCCCGTAAGCCCCAGCGCGGTGGCGTTCTCGCCAGGCTTGAATTCCAGAGGGAGAATTCCCATGCCCACAAGATTGCTACGGTGAATCCGCTCATAGCTTTCGGCGATCACCGCCTTGACGCCCAATAGCAACGTGCCTTTGGCCGCCCAGTCGCGCGACGAGCCGGAGCCGTATTCCTTGCCCGCTACCACCAGCAGTGGCACTCCTTCTTCCTTATAGCGCTCGGCAGCGTCGAAAATCGTCATCTGCTCGCCATCCGGCAGGTGTAGGGTGACGCCGCCTTCTGTCCCTGGTACGAGCAGGTTCTTCAGCCGGATGTTTGCGAAGGTCCCGCGCACCATCACCCGATCGTTCCCGCGCCGCGAGCCGTAAGAGTTGAAATCCTTTTTAGTGAGGCCGCGTTCCATGAGATAGTGGCCTGCCGGACCCGATGCCGGAATATCGCCGGCAGGAGAAATGTGGTCCGTCGTCACCGAATCGCCAAGGAGAGCCAGCACGCGGGCGCCGTGAAAACCTTGAATGGTCGATGGCTCGGGAGCAAGGCCGGCAAAAAAGGGCGGCTCTTGAATGTAAGTGGAATCTTCGCGCCAATTGTAAAGCGCGCCGCCGCTCACAGGAACGGCGTTCCAGGTTGGGTTGCCATCCCAGACGTTGGCATACGTGCGGCGAAACATCTCCGGAAGCACAGCCTGCCCCATCGTCGTGGCGACTTCTTGCGAAGAAGGCCAAATGTCTTTGAGATAAACCGGCTTTCCGGCTTTATCCTCCCCTAACGGCTCGCGAAGGAGATCAATATCCACCGTGCCGGCAAGCGCATAGGCCACAACCAGCGGCGGAGAAGCCAGGTAGTTGGCGCGCACCAACGGATGAATTCTTCCTTCAAAATTACGATTTCCGGAAAGTACCGCCGCCGCGACCAGGTTGTTCTCCGTCACGGCCTTGGCGACTTCCGGGGGTAAAGGCCCGCTGTTTCCGATGCAGGTGGTGCAGCCGTAGCCAACCAGCTCAAACCGCAAAGCTGCCAGATCATCCAGCAGCCTGGTTTCTTTCAGATATTCCGTGACGACTTTTGAGCCAGGCGCAAGGCTCGTTTTTACGTGAGGAGGCACTTCAAGGCCGCGGTCGCGTGCTTTCCGGGCTAGCAGCCCTGCGGCCAACATCACGCTCGGATTGGATGTGTTCGTGCAGGAGGTAATCGCAGCAATCACCACCGTGCCGTGTCCCAGTTTTTCCTGCGTCCCGTTGAATCCA
>JASHTR010000139.1 GCA_030040455.1 Terriglobia bacterium
TAGAAAACCGTCTGGTAGGCAAAGAAGAAAACGGCCAGCGCGATGCCGACGATGTTGGCCATCAAAAAGGAGCGGGTGCGCAGCCCGCGCCACGTGAAATACCGGCGAAAAGAAATCAGGCCCGGAAAACTTTCGCGATAAACCGGTTCGGATGAGGCCACCACAAGGAAAATGAGCACTCCCAGGCCGAGGCCTCCCAGCAAGGCGTCGAGCACGTATCTGGAGAGAAAACTGGAATAAGAATCCGTCGTGAGATAAGAGAATTTGGCCAGCGGAAACGAATTGAGCTGGCTTGCAAAAGCCAGTCCGGCGGCAACGACGCCCAGCACGACGGAAATTTTCATCGGCACGTCGCCATCCCGCAATCGCCGCACCAGGATCACCAGCATCGCAATCGAGAGCAGCACCCAGAAGACCTGGTCCACAATTTGCGAGGAAACGTTCCGCGAGCGGAGCTTCTGGTAACCCCGAAGCCAGTCTTCGGGAATTTTTACATATTCCTGAAAGCTCGCCACCCGGTCGCCATCGATTCCAACCTCGATGCGGAGGCTTCCGTTGCCAAGATGGACGTTTTTCAGTTTCCAGGTGAAAGTATAATCCGTGCGGTGAGGGCGCTTCTGGCTTTCTCCGGCGATAAACTCCAGGTCGCCCAGGTTGCGATTCATCACCCCGGTTAAATACTGCTCGGCCCGGGCGCGCGCCTCGTCCTCGCCGAGATTTGCTCCCGGGGTATCTTCGGGGATTGCATGATCGAAGCCCACGACCTGGCCCGAAGGACTTACATCAACATCAAATTCCTCCTCCTGCTGAGGGCGGAACCAACGATGGGACCAGCGCCATAAATGGATTGGACCGCGGGTGAGCTGGTCCATCCGCTGGAGTCCCTGGGTGCGCTCGAGATAGAGTTTCGTGTCATCGTCATAAGAAAAAACGGCCGCATGGCGGAATCCCGCCAGATGGAAGCCGCGGCCTTCCAGGAACTGCTCCGCAATACGCCCGGAGCTGCTGCGGTTCACGCGAAACAGGATGGCGGCCTCGGGAAAGGCGTGAGAAAAATACTTCAGCCCGATGACGAGCGACACCGCGGCCACGGCGATTGCAATCGCAATAATGCGGTATTGCTTCAACGTCAGCTTGACCGGCATCCTCGCCTCACCTGAGCCGCTTGCCCATCACCCATGCCGACGCCCCGTTGGCATAGTAGTGTTCAACCCACCCCAGCTTCTTGTATCCGCGCTTCCTGTAAAAGGCTTGTGCGGGATGATTATCTTCCGCCGTCTCAAGCGTTGCAAGCTTCAACTCTTCGCGGCGTCCCCACTCCTCGGCGACGTCCATCAGTGCCTGACCCACGCCTCGCCGGCGCCACATCTCCTTCACATCAATCGTGATAACGTGCATCAGGCGTGCAGGGGTTCTTTGCGCGATCAGAAATCCGATGATGGCCCCTTCCTCTTCAGCAATCCAGCTCCTGGAATTTCGGTGAGCGATGAACGCCTCGAGCTCTTCGAGCGAATAGGAAACGCCCGGCGGAAAGCAGGCCGTATCAATCTCGTGAAGAATATTGAGGTCAGCGCGTCTGAAAGGGCGAAGCATCATGAGGCAGGAAGGCGGCGCCGGATCGATTGATCGAGTTGGAAGTGACCGTTACCCCGACCCCTTTTTAGATTTTAGTTTTTCAGATTGTGCGTGGACCGGAAGCCCTTGAAGCATCGTCTCAACCTCTTTGCCAGGGAGAGCTTTCGCGGTGTGGCGCCAGTAGGCAACTTCCCTCAAGGCCGTCCAACCTTCCAGGCAAGACAAGCATTCCGCCAGGTGCTTTTCGGCAGGCTCTTTGTCATACCACCCTACCTGTCCATCCTGAATGCGAATGAACTGCCTCAAGGCAGGGCAGGCGTCTGTCCTTTGAGCCCGGAGCGTTGAGTCCAGCCTGAGCCAGGCGGCGGGCCACCGGCAGGCATCCCGCGTATTCCCGAGCGTTGCGGAATACTCCGATTGAAGCCGCTCAAAGCTCTTTTGAGCCACGGCCGGCGTAATCCGGAAGATCTGCTCGAGGGTGGGGTCCGAGTATCCGGCGAGTTTAAGAAAGAGGGCTTCCTGGTGCAGCAGTGGCAGGCCTTTGACTAAGGCGCTGACTTTTTCCACGCTGAGCTCAGAGAAATCCGTGGAACCCATTGTGGGATCCAACGCTTCGAGGCCGCGCTCAAAGAGGAAAGATCGCAGGTCTAGCAGGAATTCCCGTTCTGAATGCCTGGCGAAAGTTCGAAGCACCTTAAAATCCTCCCTGCACAGAGAGACCACCGCCTCACGCCAGAGATTTACGGGGTCCACGCACCCCGGCATATAGATTCCGACCAGTGTTAAGGCAATGGGAGAGTAATCGGTGAGAAAAACCCGCCAGGCTTCAGCCTCGCCTTGCTCAGAACCGGCGATGATCTTATGGAACGTCCACAACAAAAACTCCTACCTCCGGCCAGCTACCACAATGCTCTCCCGCAAGTGGGAGATGATGAGACTGGCAGTCTCGGTCACTGCTTTGCTAAGCGGGGGTGGATTATAAGGCTGATGGATAACGTCCTGCCAGATGGCCTTTCCGTCCCGCCCCGTGAGGAAAACCTCCGAATGGACCTCTTTGAGGTGCGGGGAGTTGAAGCAAGAACCTTGAAGGATAGCATCTGCGCTGTTGCGGTTCGTAATGGCCCGGAAGGGGCCTTCCTTAGCGAGGTCCTGGATCAATTTGAGGTTCAGTGAGTTATCCATCATGCCGACGTAGACGGTCCGCACCATGCGGAGTTTGCGGGCATCCATAATGGTGGCAGTGGTCGGGCCTCCTAAAGAAGGAGCTACTCCCAAGGTGGGCCGACTCTCCTCCGGGGCTTGCCCCAGGGTAGGCCTCTGCTCCGGTGAATTGTTTTGCCTGGCGGCTGCGGTCCCTGCAAATAGCATCACTGCGAAAAACAGGCTCAGTGCCTTCATTGCGAGCCTCCCTTAATCTACCCCTAGCGCCATTCTACCAAAAAGATCCGCCTCCGGCTGGCTTGTATCCGGACACGTCTACGCTCGTGATGTGCATCTCTTCCTGAGGCCAACCTGGCTCCCGCACTCCACATATTCAGGCTGCCTTGACGTGGCCTCGCCTGGGCCACTCGCTGCGGGAGAGCCATTCATTGAAACATCCCGCCGTCCGATGAGCGCGCGCTCCTTCATGATTCGCTGTTGATCCTTCATTTCCTGGATCTGATCCTTTTGGTGCTCCTTGAGGTCTCTCATGTTTCTCTGATATTGGTGCTTCATCTGAATCCGCTCCGCCCGCGGAATAGGTTGTCCATGAAAGGACTTTTTCCATATCTTCTGTTGGGCCTTGAGGCGCTTGCGCTCGATCTTTTGCTGAAACTTGAGTTGCTTAATGGGCGAGGCTGAACTTTGTTGGGCGTACTGGACGCCCGGCGCCCAAAGCAGAAAACAGAGCGACAAGAGCGCAGAATATCGAAGCATGTGACCTCCTGAACCCGTGGCGGACGGGCCTGCCGCCTTAATTCATTTAATCGATAATAACACATATGATAACACCTGGCGGCTTACCGATAAAGCGTTTTGGACCATCATGCTGCGCCCTCACCAAATCTTGCACTGCCCCTTGGGCGGTCGCACCATCGGGTCGCCCGTTTTGCAATCCCACGCCTTGGCGAACGCGGGCATATTGGAAAGCGGTCCGTTCGTCCTGAAACGCGGGAGCGGGTGGGGGTCCGTTGTGGCGAGCAACCGGGCAAATTCCGGCCGGGTATTTTCCGCCCAGATTTGCGCGTAACCGAGGAAGAAGCGCTGGTCCGGGGTGAACCCGTCAATTTTAGTTTTGGACTTTGCTTCCGGGGTTTGCTGGAAGGCGGCATAGGCGATCGCGAGGCCACCCAGGTCAGCGATGCTTTCGCCCAGCACGAGTTTGCCGTTTTCGTGCAGGTTATCTCCCACCACGTAACCGTCGAACTGTTTTTCGACGCAGGCCGCCCGCGCCTTAAATCGTTTTAAGTCCTCCGGCGTCCACCAGTTCACCAGGTTGCCGTGCGCATCAAATTGGCGGCCTTCATCATCGAAGCCGTGGGTCATCTCGTGGCCGATCACCGTACCCATCGCGCCGTAGTTGATGGCGTCATCCGCCGCCGGATTAAAGAAGGGAGGCTGCAAGATACCTGCCGGAAACACAATCTCATTCATGGAAGGATCGTAATAGGCGTTCACGGTGGGCGGAGTCATTTCCCACTCGGTACGGTCCACCGGCTTGCCGATTTTGTTCACTTCGCGGTTAAACTCGAATTTCATCGTCGCGAAGACGTTATTCACATAAGGACCGTTCGTGACATGAAGCTTCGAATAATCCCGCCACTTCACGGGATAGCCGATCTTCTTCATTAGAAGCTGGAGTTTTGCGATCGCTTGTTGGCGCGTCTTGGAACTCATCCAGCTCAGCGTGGAGATATCACTGTGCAACGCCTGAATGAGGTGACCCACCATATCAAGGGCTCGGGCCTTGGCGGCGGGCGGAAAAGCCACCTGGACATATTGCTCGCCCAGCGCCATGCCGATCTCGTTATCCGTCGCGCGAACACAGCGTTTCCAGCGCGGCAGGATTTCCTTGGTTCCGGTCAGAACCTTGCCGTTGAAGCTGAAGTTCTCATCTACGAAGGGCGTGGAAAGATACGGCGCGGCCATGTCGATCAATTGCCAGCGAAGATATGTCTTCCAGCTTGAAAGCGGCACCGTCCCCAGCATTTTGTTCATCTGCCTGAAGAAATCCGGCTGGCCGATATTGGTGGAATCCAAATGGGGATACCCGGCTTGCTCAAAGAAATTATTCCAGGAAAAGGCAGGCGTCAGCAGCTTCAACCGCGCGAGGTCCATTTTGTGGTATACGGCTTTGGGGTCGCGCAATTGGACCGGCGTCAGGGAAGATTGCGCGAGCTCGGTTTCGAGCTTCATCACGGTCTGGGCTTCCTGGGCAGCCGTCTCGGGCTTATCACCCAGGAGCTCGAACATCTTCGTGACATGAGCCACATACTGCTGGCGAAGCTGCTTAGATTTCGCATCCTGTTTCGTGTAATAGGTGCAGTTCGGCAGGCCCAAACCTCCCTGCTCCGCATCGCCGATCATCATGGCGCTATTCTTAAAATCCTGCTCGGACCCGAACTCGAAGAGCGCATCCACCCCCATACTCTGAAGGCGGGCAATTTCTGTCTCCAGACTCGGGAGGTCGTGGATCTGATCGATGCGGTTGAATTCCGGGTCCAGCGGTTTCGCGCCCTCCGCTTCAATCACCTTGGTATCCATGCAACTAGCGTAAAAGTCGCCGAGCTTTTGAGTGTTGGAGCCCTTGGGGGCGGTTTTGTCCGCTGCATCCTTTTCCAGGATGTTACGGAGGATTTCACGGTTCCGTTCCGCCAGCTCGTTGAACGTTCCCCAGGCCGGATAGGCCGGTGGAATCGGGTTGCGCGCCGTCCAGCCGCCGTCCGCATATTCATAAAAGTTCGTGCAGGGTTTCACTTTGG
>JASHTR010000140.1 GCA_030040455.1 Terriglobia bacterium
ATTGTGGCGGCAGGATCCGTGGTTCCTGAAAACACCGTCATTCCACCGCGCAGCCTTTATATGGGTGTCCCGGCCAGGTTGCGGCGCGCGCTGAGCGAGCAGGATCGCGCTTTCATTGACGCTCATGCGGCGCATTATCTCGAGTACAAAGAAGTTTACATCTCAGAGAAGGTGGAACGCCGGTAACGTGCCAGACCGCCCTCATCTCGTCCGAGCCGTCAAGGGCACGCGCGACCTGCTGCCGCCGGGAACCTTGCTTTGGCAGCGGGTCGAAGACGACGCGCGCCAGGCGTTTGAAGCTTATGACTTCAAGGAAATCCGGACCCCCATCCTCGAGCCGACGGCGCTCTTTGCCCGCAGCGTGGGCGTAGATACCGACATCGTCTCGAAAGAGATGTACACCTTTGAAGATCGTGACCGTGAGTCGCTCACGCTTCGCCCTGAAGCCACGGCCAGCGTGGTGCGCTCTTGCCTGGAGCACGGTCTGCTCGCCGACGGGGGCATCCACAAGCTTTATTACATTGGACCGATGTTCCGACGCGAGCGCCCGCAGAAGGGCCGCTACCGGCAGTTCTACCAGATTGGCGCAGAAGTGCTCGGCTCAGACCACCCTTTGATTGACGTGGAAGTGATTGAGATGCTTGAAAGCTTTCTACGGGGTGTGGCCAAAACCGGAGTGGGCGAATTTAACCTGTTGATTAATTCGGTAGGTTGCGGCCGCTGCCGGCAGGAATATGTGAAGCTGCTCCGCCGCGAGCTTGAGCCCGTGAAGGCGACGATGTGCGGAGATTGCCAGCGCCGCGCGGAAACCAATCCTTTACGGGTCTTCGACTGCAAGGTGGAAGCCGATCAGCCCGTCATCGCCAGATTGCCGACGATTCTGGATTATCTTTGCCCGGAGTGCCGCCAGCATTTTGAGGCGGTCACGGGCGAGCTCAGCCGGCGTGGCATTGCCCATCAAATTACGCCGCGTCTTGTCCGGGGGCTCGATTACTACACGCGAACCACTTTTGAGATCACCAGCGGCGCGCTCGGCGCGCAAAATGCCCTGCTGGGTGGAGGCCGGTACGATGGCCTGGCGGAGTTGCTGGGCGGACCTCCCGCGCCGGGTTTTGGGTTTGCGATTGGCGAGGACCGGCTCGTCGAGACCATCCGCGAGGCTTCCCGTTCCATTGCTGGGACACCTGACTGGGAGGAGGATTCTCTCCACATTTTTGTCGCCTGGATGGATCATCCGGCCGGCATCGCCTCCAACGATCTTGCGCGTGAGCTCCGCGCAAAGCGTTTGAAGGTGGCTCTGACCTACGAGCCCATGAAGCTCAAAAAGTCTCTGGGGCTTGCAAACCGCTACCATGCCCGCTTCGCCGTCATTATCGGCGAGCAGGAGCTGGCGAGTGGGTGTTATCAGGTGAAAGACATGAAAACGGGCGCGCAGCAGGAGGTAAAGCGTGAGGAGGTTGCGGCCTATTTGCAAGAAAGGCTCGGGGCCTGAGAAGACCTGAGACCCGCTTTCACGGGGGTGCCTGCGAAAAGCAGGGCACCCACCTTTTCAATGAAGGGAGTGAAATTGGAACTTGACCTTTTAGGAGACCGCCGGCGGACGCACTTCTGCGGCGAGCTCCGCGAATCGCATCGAGGAGAAACCGTGTTCCTTGCCGGCTGGTTGGCGCGTCGGCGCGACCTGGGAAGTCTGATCTTCCTCGATCTCAGGGACCACACCGGCACGGCGCAGATCGTCTGCAACCTCGAGACCGGTCCGGAAGCGCATGAGAAAGCCGAGCGGGCGCGTCCCGAATACGTTCTGGGAGTTGAGGGCGAAGTGGTGCTGCGCGACCCGGCCACGGTGAATCCGGAAATCGCCACGGGCAAAATCGAAGTGAAGGCCCACAAGCTTTTTCTCCTTAACGAATCGAAGACTCCTCCATTTCCCCTGGATGACGAAGCTCGCACGACGGAGGAAACCCGGCTGCATTTCCGCTACCTCGACCTCCGACGTTCCCGGATGCAGCAAAATCTGCGGCTGCGGCACCAGGCCAGCCTGGTGGTGCGCGAGCATATGAGCGGTCGTGGCTTCGTCGAAATCGAGACGCCTTTTCTCACTCGATCTACGCCTGAGGGAGCGCGAGATTATCTGGTGCCCAGTCGGGTGCACCACGGCCATTTCTATGCGTTGCCGCAATCGCCGCAACTCTTCAAACAGATTCTGATGATTGGCGGTTTCGACCGTTATTTCCAGATTGTGCGCTGTTTCCGCGACGAAGACCTGCGCGCGGATCGCCAGCCGGAGTTCACCCAGATTGACGTTGAAATGGCCTTCCCGCAGCGTGCCGAGCTTTTCTCCATCATCGAAGAATTGATGGAAAAGCTCTTCGCGCTGATCGGTGTTAAAGTGCCGCGGCCTTTCCCCGTCCTCACTTACGAGGAGGCGCTGGAACGCTACGGCTCGGACAAGCCCCACACCGGCTTGCGGCTGGAATGGAAGCGGGTGGCGCTCGCTGCCGGGGCGGCGGAAAAAATCCGCGTCGCAAGTCCTCTGAAAGCGTTGCGCGTGCCCAACGGCGCTTCCATCAGCCGCAGCCAGATTGATAAGCTCCAGGAAATGGCGCAAGCCGGCGGCGTGGAATGGTCGAGCGCTATCAAAGTGAGCGATGCCGGACCCCAGTCTCCGCTGGTGAAAGCGCTCGGCGAGGAAGCTGTTCGCGAAATCGCGGCGGCGGTCGAAGCGGATGTCGGCGACATGGTGTTGCTGCTGGGCCTGAAACCTGGCGACGCGAGCCATGGCCGGCTGCGGCGGTTGGACGAAGTTTCCGGCGAAATCCGGCTCGAGCTCGGCCGCAAACTGGAGCTCATCAAGCCGGGCGGCTGGTGCTTCCTCTGGGTCGTCGATTTTCCCATGTTCGAATACGACGAAAAGGAAAAGCGCTTTGCCGCCATGCACCACCCTTTTACGTCGCCGCGCGAAGAGGACTTGCCCGGGCTGGACTCAAACCCCACAACGGTTAAGGCGCGCGCCTACGATCTGGTCCTGAATGGGTCTGAAATTGGCGGTGGGTCGATCCGAACTCACCGCCGCGATATCCAACAGAAAGTTTTTGAGGTTCTGGGCATGACGCCGGAAAAGGCGCGCGAACGCTTCGGATTTTTTCTGGACGCGCTCGATTATGGCACGCCGCCGCATGGCGGCATCGCCTTGGGCTACGACCGGATCGTGGCCTTAATGGCCGGTGAGTCGAATATCCGCGAGGTGATTGCTTTCCCAAAGACGGCCAGTGCCGTGGACGTGATGTGCGACGCTCCTTCAACCATCGAGCCGGAGCAGCTTCAGGAGCTGGGTTTGGAAGTTAAAAACGATTGATGGGATAGGCTATGTCTGCCATTCGTATCCTTCCCGAAGCCGTTGCCAACAAAATCGCCGCCGGTGAGGTGGTGGAGCGGCCGGCGTCGATAGTGAAGGAGCTGGTGGAAAATTCGCTGGATGCGGGTGCCAGCCGGGTGGACGTTTATGTTGAGGGCGGCGGCAAGCGGCTGATTCGCGTCGAAGACGACGGCGACGGCATGGTCCGCGATGACGCGCTGCTGGCCCTCGAGCGGCACGCAACCAGTAAAATCAAAAACGCTGAAGACCTGCTCGAAATCGCTACGCTGGGTTTTCGCGGCGAGGCGCTGCCCTCGATGGCGTCCGTTTCCCGCCTCACGCTTGAAACGCGCCACGCCTCCGAAAGCGCGGGGACACGGCTTGAGATCGCAGGCGGCAGGCTCCTCAACGTCCGGGGAAATCGCGCGCTCCGGCGGAACGCGCATCGAAGTGCGAGACCTTTTCTTTAATACTCCGGCGCGCCGCAAATTTCTGAAATCCGAATCCACCGAGCTCGGACACATCGCGAGCCTCGCAACTCACTATGCCCTGGCGCATCCGGAAAAATCTTTTCGCCTTGCCTCTTTCACCTATGAAATTTTGAATACACCGCCCGTCGCGACGTTTCGCGAGCGTCTTTATCAGGTAATGGGAAGCCGGATGGTAGAGCAAATGGTGGAAATTACGCCGGTGGAGCGTGCCGCCCCTTTGTTTGGTCCTTCGGAGTCCGGAGAGGCGGAGGAAAGCGAAACTGCGAAAGGCCTCATCTTTGGCTTTGTTTCGCGCCCCGAAGTGCAAAAGCTCAACCGCAATCAAATCTATTTTTTTGTGAACCGCCGCCTGGTGCGCGACCGGCTGATCCTGCACTCGACGACCGAAGCCTATCGCAACATTCTACCTTCCGGAACGTTTCCGGTGGCGTTGATTTTCCTGGAAATACCTCCGGCTGAGGTCGACGTCAACGTCCACCCCGCGAAGACCGAAGTTCGCTTTCGTCATTCTGCGTTTGTTCACGACTTTGCGCGGGATGCCATCCGCGGAGCGTTAACGGCATCCCGTCCGATGACGGCTTTCCCTCAACGCCGCGCCGTAAACGTCTCGGCTTCTGCGGGGCTTTCGACAGCGGAAAGCGAAGGCGCGGCTCGAGCCAAGGAGGAGCGGCCCGAGGCGCAATCGAGCTTCGACGGAGCGCCCCCTCAGCCCCTGACGTCAAGCCGCTTCGCGCTCGAGCCGCCCCGCCCGATGCCGGAAACCGGCTCGTTGCCGCTGGAGGCTCCTCCTTGGGGCATGGAAACGTCAAATTCGCAGGACATCAAAACGCCGGCTTGTTGCGATCGTGGCATCCCCGGAGAAGCCGGGGCAGGCGAGGCGGGAAGCGAAGGTGCGCCTCGAGCCAAGGAGGAGCGGCCCGAGGCGCAATCGAGCTTCGACGGAACGCCCCCTCAGCCCCTGACGTCAAGCCGCT
>JASHTR010000141.1 GCA_030040455.1 Terriglobia bacterium
CGAAAACGGCGAGGCTAATGACTCCAATCGCCTCGGCGGTGCTGCCGATGAAGGGCAAGCAAAGGCTAAGGGAGGAAAATATACCTCCAATCACAAAGCTTGCCTTCCGCGCCCCGTCAATGCTTAGTCCCTTTCGAATGAGAAAGTCCGATAAAAATCCGCCGAGCACGTTGCCAAGCCCGCCTCCGGCATAGGGAATCCAGGCCAGCAGCCCGATGGCCATCATGGTCATGCCTCGGCCGTGGCGGAGATATTCCGGCAGCCAATACCAATAGAAACTGGTGAGCGGACCCGTTGTGGCACGATAAATCACCAGTCCCAGCACCTGGCGCTGGGTGAGAAGCTTCTTGAGGGGAATGCGAATGCGGCTGGTCCGTGGGCTCCCCGGATCCGCGGCGACGGTCCGGAGAGGCTTGATCGCATCGCGCGGGAAGAGCATGAGCCAGGGAACGAGCCATAGCAACCCCAGGAGGCTGGGAAAAAGAAAGGCTGAGCGCCAGCCCCAATGCAGCGTAATGAGGACCACGATCGGAGGCGAAAGGATCGCGCCGAGCTGCGCGCCACCGTTGAAAACCCCGCCCGCCAGCGCCCGCATCTCCGGCGGGAAAAGCCCGGCCACCACCTTAATCCCGCCGCTATAGTCTCCGCACTCAGAGGCGCCCAACAGAAATCTCAAGCCGACAAGGCTCGCGAGGCCACGACTAAGGGCGTGAAGCCCGTTCACAATCGACCACGAGACGAAAATGGATATGAAACCCAGGCGCGCGCCAACCCAATCCAGAAACATCCCGGCGGGCACCTGCCCCAGCAGCATCCCAAGCTGGAAGCCGACAATGATGTAGGCATACTGCGTATCGGAGAGCGAAAACTGCTGACGTAAGACGGGGGCAACGAGGGAAAGCACCTGACGATCAACGAGGTTGATGGCGATGGAAGCCGACAGAAGCGCCACAATCCACCAACGCCGACGCAGGGAGAGCATAGAATGCCGTAACCCGCTACAACTCGCCTCGCTTCAATTGTCCGATCAGGTGCTCACAGGAGCGGACCGCAAGGGCCATGATCGTGAGGGTCGGATTTTGACAGGCGCTCGAGGGGAAACAGGCGCCGTCCATAACAAACAGGTTCGGGACGTCGTGCGTTTGCTGGAACTGGCTCAGCACAGAGGCCTTCGGATCGTTTCCCATCCGCGCGATGCCGACCTCGTGGATCGCTGAACCCGGCGGCTGGGGGTGGGGTTGCGCCCGAATGTTTTTTGCGCCCGCCGCCTCGAGAATCGTGGTGCCTGACTCCACAATATCCCTGGCCATCGCCATTTCATTTTCCCCGAATTTCATGTGGACGTTCAACACGGGAATCCCGTATTTGTCCAAAAGATTCGGATTGATCTCCACGTAATTTTCCCACCGCGCCAGGCATTCCCCGAACCCGCCCAGGCTGGCACCGGTGATCGGGTGAAGCACGGCATTCTTGTAGGCTTCACCATAGCCTTGCGCCCCAAAACTAAAGCGAGGACCTGCGCCTCCCTGGAAGCCATAGCCCCGAATAAAATTTTTGGAGCGAGGTCCATTATGGGTGTTCCGAAACCGGATCACGTAAATGCCATCGGGTCGATGTGGGCCGTTGATGCTGGGCCTTGTTTCAGCCACTCCGGGCAGCTCGCCGTCAACATGGACGCCAAACACATGATCCATCAAATAATGCCCGAGCACGCCGCTGCGGTTCGCAAGCCCGTTGGGGTATTCGCGGGTCGCCGAATTAAAGAGGATCCGCACGGACTCAAGCGCCTGCGCGCACAAGATGACGAGCTTCCCATTCACCTCCCTCACTTCCCGCGTATTGCGATCCACGTAGAGAACGCCGCGCGCCCGGTTGGTCGAATTGTTCATCAGCACTTTCCACACCATGGCATTGGGGATATGCGCGCATTTGCCGGTTTTGAGCGCATCGGCCACCGTGGTGAACGAAGAATTGAAATAGGAGTGGGTCACGCAGCCCCGGTAACACGGCCCGCAATAGTGGCAGGGAGCGCGGCCATTGATGGGCTTCGTAATGTTCGCCGAACGGCCCAGAGTAATCCGCCAGCCCAGCTTCTTTTGCGTTTCCTCGCGCATCTTGATTTCAGCGCACGTCAGCCCCATAGGAGGAAGAAAATGCCCGTCGGGAAGCTGGTAAAGGCCCTCCGGCATCCCCGTGACGCCCACGTATTCTTCAACGCGGTCGTAGAAAGGCGCCAGATCCTTATAAGCAATGGGCCAATCGACGCCGTAGCCGTCGAAGGAAGCGGCCTTGAAGTCGAGGTCGCTGAACCGGTAGCTCTGTCGGCCCCATACCACCGTGCGCCCGCCGGTTACACGAAGCCGCCCCTTCCAATAGAACGGCATGTCCGGCGCGGTCGTGTAAGGCTCTTCAAGATCGTTGCAAAACCACTTGTAGTTGTATTCATTGCAAGCCCCTGAGTGCATCTGGATGAAGCGGGTTTTTGCGACAACTTCGGGAGCGAGGTCGCGGTATTTCAGCTTGAACGCCGGCTCGTGCTCGCAAAACTCGCCGTCGGAAAGCGGCCGGCCAGCATCCACCAGCGCCACCTTCATTCCTGCCTCGGTCAGCAGCTTTGAGGCCCAGCCGCCCGAAGCACCTGAGCCGACCACAATCGCGTCGAAAATTTGTTTAGAGGGTAGTTCCATCCATTCCCATTTTATTTCAAAAGCGCGGAACCTCTATCTTTGGAAGGAATTGGAAAAGCCACAGCGTTAAAAGGCGAACGCTGCGCTACAAATAAGCTGCATGCCACGGGCGCGCGCTTACGAGGCGCTCGTTCAAAACCTGAAGGTTACGCTTCCCTTCCGTCTCCAGCCATCGCTCAAGTGCAGCCCGTC
>JASHTR010000142.1 GCA_030040455.1 Terriglobia bacterium
AGATCGCCGGGAAGGGGCGAGAGAATCGCTCCTGCGGAAAACGGGAGGAATCCGCCGTTTGAGACTTCGTCAATGCAGTGGCTCCAGGTGTAATTAAACTGAGCGCTCAGGTCGTGGCCCATCCGTTTCGCAGCGGTGAGTTGAAGGCCGTTGTAGGTGCTATTGGCGCCCGTATTAAGCTGCGTGACTGACCCGAACCGCGGATCGGGCGGCTGACCGTAAGGGAATGGAGAGAAGCAGCCTTGGCACACCGTTTGGTATCCGTTCACTTGTGTTGTATAGGGTTGGTTAACAGCGCGCGTTCCGACGTACTGCGCGCGCAGGTTGATAGTGGTCCCGATTTGATGTTCCACTGCGAAGCTCCATTGCATGGAATAGGGTGCGTGAAGCGTTCCGCCTGGCGCGACCGTGATTGAGACCGGCGGCAGGCAGGCATTGGAATTGGACAAGAGGGAAGCGCAGGAGAGTTCTCCTCGCTCGAAGCCGGCCAGGAAATTCTGATTTGCCGCAGCAGTTGCATCGACGGCGCTGTTGGGCACGCCGGGCGCAATGGCCACGCCGCCCACGTTTCCCAGAAGGCCACCTTCGAAGCTGTTTATATAGGGAGGATTGGCGCCCAACAGATCGGCGACGCTTCCCGGCAAAAGCTCGCTAAAGATTCCGAAGCCGGTGCGCAGAACCGTCTTCGGCGCCAGTTGCCAGGCAATCGCCGTTCGTGGCTGCAAAATGGCAAGCGGCGTCGAGTAAAAGAGGCTGCCTTGATGAGTTTCAATGACCTCATTAAGGGGTTGATTGAGGTCATGAGAAATCGAGTCGAAGGAGCCGGGAAGGCGCGCGACTGCATCGTGAGGATTCAGCGGATTGGAGTTGTCTGTGGCACGAATGCCGAAGGTCCAGGTGAGCTTTGTCGTCACCTTCCAGGTGTCGCCCGCGTACAGGCCGACGTTCAAAAAATTGAAGGGTTGTGAATGCGCTGACGGGTAACTCACTGTCACCGTGGACGCCGCGCCGTAAACAAACTGCGGCAGGTCGGTATAGGTGACCGTCGGAACCGTGCCTTCCCCGAAGTCGAAATCGCTCAGTCGGAAGATGCGGGTGTTCGTCCCGAAGCGAAGCTCGTGCGCACCAACGCTCCAAGCCAGATTATCGTTGATGAAAAACCTGGAAGCCCGCCGTCCCTGCAGCCAGGTATTGTCGAGTCCTCCAAGCGTTGTGAAAGGCGCATTCGCGCCGGCGCCTTCGAGCACAATCGGAAAAGCGGAAAGCGTCTTCTGGAAATCAACCGGCGCGAACAAGCTGGAATACCACGAAAACCCCGGGTTGAAGTAATTCACGATGTTCTGCGAAAAAACGTGGGTGTATCCGGAGGCGAAGGAGTAAAGAGGCTGCGGAGAAATCGCGTTGAAGACCGGATTGATGGGATCGGTGTAGGCCGCCTGCAATCCCGTATCGGACTGAAAGCGATACCAGGCCATATTCTTCTCATCGACGTTGTAATCGATTCGAGCTGTCTGGACCTGTTCAGAGTCGTCGCTCGAGTGGGAAACACTCTGGCGGTTTGCGCAGCCGTTGCCGTTCGGCGGATTGCCGTCTCCGGGGCTGCCATTGCTATTGAAGGGGCAGCCCTCGATGGCCAGTGGCGTCCCCGCTGTGTTTGGGTAGAGGGAGAAGAGCTTATGGTAAAACGGCACGAGTTGCGGCTCAGCAGGATAGACGGATCCGTTCACGGCATCCCGGCCGCCGAGCGGCAGTTGCTGGAGAACGTAATTCTCAAAAGCGGGTGTGGGAACGGTCGTTGCATCAACGATGGGCAATGCGATGCGGACCCACTCGCTATCAAAAAAGAAAAATAGCTTATCGTGCACGATCGGCCCGCCCAAACTGCCCCCAAAATGGTTCAGCGTGGAGCGGGGCTTGTGGCTGCCGGGGGTGGAGTTGGTGAAGAAATCCGCCGCATCCAGGGGCGAGCCGTTCCATATTTCGTAAAGGTTTCCGTGGAATTGGTTGGTGCCGGACTTGGTCACATAGTTGACCTGCGATGCCCCGTAGCGACCCTGGTCGACGCTGTAGGAAAGGGTGTTGACGGTGACCTCGGCAATCGAATTCAGCCCCAACACGAGGTTGGTGGAAAGACCGCTGTTGAGGTTCGTCAAGGGATCGTTCGTCTCCAGGCCATCGACAATGTATCCGTTCGAAAGCGCCGGAAGTCCGTTAAATTCCACATTACCGTACCCATTAGTGCTCCCTACAAAATCATTGCTGCTCCCGGCCGTATTCATCAGCGCGCCAGCGGCAAACTGCAACGGGTAGGTCAGGTCGCCGCCGGGGTTGGGAAGATTTTCGAGTCCCGTGGCGTTAAGGGTCATGGATGTATTCGGGTTTTGGGTATTAATCAGCGGGGCTTCACCGTTGACCGTAACCTGCTGCCGCGAAGTCGCCAACATTAGCCTGAAATTGACCGTTTGAGTCCGTCCCAGAGCCGCGACTACCGGGTCGCTCTCTTGCGGCTCGAAACCGCTTGCCTCAACCCGGACCCGGTACATTCCGGGCTTCAACTGAGGGAAGTCAAACCGGCCTTCGCCATCGGTCTTCACGCTCCTCCTCAGGCCCGTTTCACGACTCGCGATCGTCACGGCGGCGTCCGGAATCGCAGCCCGCGTGGGGTCCGTCACCCGGCCAGTGATGGCGCTGGTGGTCTCACCCTGCGCCCATGCCGTGCCGCCGGCGACCCCCGCCAGGGATACAACCAGAAAAATGGTGGACCACTGCATCCAAAGGCTCCACTCTCGCGGTTGCCTGGAAAAAAGAAGTGAGAAGGATTTTGAGGATGAGTCGCGCAGCAAGCCTGAAGCCTCCCGTCGCTATGATTTTGAATTTGGGTTAAAGAAGCACGAAGCCTTTTCTTGCGACTTGCATTACATTAATTCCACATGGATAATAAACTATAGTTAATAGTATTTTATTATCATCTGTCAATATTATAATGTAGCTTTAGATTTCATACACGAGATAACATCATATTGATTGCATTGATTGTATTGCTAGCGCCTCTGCTTGCTGTCATGATGAATGCCATGAAGCCACTCAAGAAAGATAAAAAACAGGCTGGACAGCGATGGAACTGACGGTTTCAAAAGAGGACTACCTTAAAGCCATTTCCGAGGCGGAGTCGGAAGAAGGGCCGGTGATTGCCGCGACCATTGCCCGATGGCTGAGCGTCAGCGCGCCGGCGGTTGCTTTGGCTCTCCGCCGGCTGCGCCGTGAGAAATT
>JASHTR010000143.1 GCA_030040455.1 Terriglobia bacterium
CCGGCAGAATACCATCTTCCCGAAAGCTCTCGAGCGAGGTTGCGCCGTGCCGCTTTGAGAGCCGGGCGCGGTCCGGGCCAAGGATCGTCGAGAGATGCCCAAACGCCGGCGGCTCCCAGCCGAAGGCCTGATAGACTGCAAGCTGGCGAGGGGTGTTTGAAATATGATCGTCGCCGCGAATGACGTGGCTGATTTCCATAAGATGATCGTCAACGACGACGGCGTAATTATAGGCGGGGTTTCCATCTGACCGCACAAGGATGGGATCGCCAATCACTTCACCGGAAAAGCGGGTTGGGCCGTGCACGAGGTCGTTCCAGGCAAAGGCGCTCGCCACAATTCTCAGCCGGAGGGCGGCGGGTTCGCCGGCAGCAATCCTCCGTGCGGACTCACCCGAGGACAGTTTGCGACATTTCCCCGAATACTGCGGCTGCCGCCCTGCCTTGAGCGCTTCCTGGCGCTTGACTTCGAGCTCCTCCGGCGTGCAGAAGCAGTGGTAAGCCCGCTCGGACTCGATCAGTTGCCGGGCGTACCGGGCGTAGTGCTCCTTTCGTTGCGACTGGCGGTAGGGAGCGAAAGGACCACCGCGATCCGGCCCCTCATCCCAGTCCAATCCGAACCATTGGAGGGCCTCCTTCAGCGAGCGCTCGTAGCGCTCCTCGGATCGCTCGACGTCGGTGTCTTCAATCCGTAGCACAAAAACGCCCTGATGATGCCGGGCAAAAAACCAGTTGAATAGAGCCGTGCGAGCGTTTCCAACGTGGACGTCGCCGGTGGGGCTTGGCGCAAACCGAACGCGAATATCAGACATAGAAATCCAATGCTGTTCTGTATAATTATACAATCATGGCTTTTCCAATCCATCGTCCGCGACGGCTGCGCCGCACCGAAGCCTTGCGCGGGCTGGTGCGGGAGACTGCCCTTTCACCGCGCTCGCTCGTCTTTCCCATGTTTGTTTGTCCCGGCGTCGGGGTGAAGGACGAAATCCGCGCGATGCCGGGAAACTATCGCTGGTCCGTCGATTTGCTCGTGGAAGAATCGAAAGAAGTTTACGGATTGGGGATCCCGGCGGTGATTCTTTTTGGCATCCCGGAGAAGAAGGACGAGGTTGGCTCCGGCGCTTACGATCCCCAGGGAATCGTTCAGAGGGCCGTGCGCGCGCTCAAGAGGTCCGTTCCGGAGCTGCTGGTGATTTGCGACGTCTGCCTGGATGAATACACGGACCACGGCCATTGCGGGGTCATCAAAAATGGCGAGGTGGATAATGACTCCACGCTTGAGCTGCTCGCAAAAACCGCGCTCTCGCAGGCGGAAGCGGGAGCCGACATGATAGCGCCTTCGGACATGATGGACGGCCGGGTGGGGCGCATTCGCGCCGCGCTCGATGGCCGTGATTTTGAGAACGTCCCGATTCTCGCCTATTCCGCCAAGTACGCTTCCGCGTTTTACGGCCCTTTCCGCGAGGCTGCCGGCTCCGCGCCTCGTTTTGGCGATCGTAAGTCCTACCAGATGGATCCCGCCAACCAGCGCGAGGCGCTGCGTGAAATTGCCATGGATATTGAAGAGGGAGCCGACATCATCATGGTGAAACCTGCCCTGGCTTATCTCGACGTGCTCGCTCTTGCCCGCCGGCAATTCGCTGTGCCTCTGGCCGCCTACCAGGTGAGCGGCGAGTTTTCCATGATCGCTGCCGGGGCCGCGAACGGCTGGATCGATCGCGAACTCGTGATGATGGAAAGCCTTCTGGCCATCAAGCGCGCTGGAGCGGATTTGATCCTCACCTATTTCGCCAAAGACGTCGCCCGCATCCTTCGACGCTGATCGGAGAGCCCTTGCCATGCCGGTTTCACCTGCCCGCCAGGCGGCGTATGAGATTCTTCACACGGTTGAGACCAGGGGGGAATTCGCCATCGATCTGCTCGAGGGCCGCCGGTTTTCGGATTTGAAAGAAGCCGACCGCAAGCTGACCATGGAGCTGGTGATGGGAGCCCTTCGCTGGCAGGGCGACCTCGACTTCCAGATTGAACGACTTTCGGGCCGCCCTTTGAAATATTTCGATCCGGAAGTCAGGGATATCCTGCGCCTCGGTCTCTATCAAATCCGGTTTCTTTCCACGATCCCCCAATCCGCGGCGGTGAATGAAGCCGCCGAGCTTGCAAAGGGCGCCCGCAAGTCGTCCGCCGTGGGGCTTGTGAATGCGGTGCTACGCAAATGTGAGAAGTCCGCTCTCGGTCTTGCCGGAGACGGAACGGTTTCCCGGGAGTATGCTGAAAGCGCTCGCCGTTCTATCCCGGAATGGATGAGGGCCCGCTGGGAGCAGAGATATGGAAATGAGGCGACTCGCGCCATCATTCTTCGAAGCCAGGCGATTCCACAAACGTGTCTGCGAGTGCGGGCGGGAAAAGGCAGCCTGGAAGCAATACAGCGTGAGTTGGCGGCGGAAGGTATTCGAACGCGCCCTGGAAACTTTCAGGAGCGTGTTCTATGGGTGGAGTCTGGACGCATCCAATCGTCGTCGGCATGGCGGGAGGACCGGGTGGTGATACAGGACGAGGCTTCGCAACTGGTTGCCAGCCTCTTGCGTCCTGAGCCTGGCCAGAAGGTGTGCGACCTCTGTGCCGCTCCCGGCATGAAGACGCGCCAGATTGCCGACACCCTTGTAGGTGGCTGCATTGTGGCGTGTGACCGAAGCCTCAGGCGGATGCGGATCATGAATCGCGTCCGGGGAATGCCGGAAGGCGTGCGCCTCGATGGCGTGCTTCTCGATGCCGCTCTTCCCCTTCCTTTCACCCGGTCTTTTGACCGGATCCTGATTGACGCCCCGTGTTCCGGCACCGGCACGTTGGCCCGAAACCCGGAAATCAAAAGACGCCTTCAGCCAGAAGACCTTTTGCGTTACGCGGAGCGCCAGGCTCGGATGCTGAGGCACGGTCTGGATGTGCTTGCGCCCGGCGGCAGGCTGGTTTATTCAACGTGCTCGCTGGAGCCGGAAGAGAACGAAGAAGTAGTGATGAATGTCTTGAGAGAGAATTCCGGTTGCGTGCAGCTCGCTGCCCCCGCTTTGCATCGGGAGTTTCCAAGACTTGCGCCGCTCATTGAAGGTTCGGGCTTCTTCCGAACGCTTCCGGGTGTTCATCACATGGATGGCTTCTTCGCCGCGGTGATTGTGCGTAGAGAGGATGTGCATGATTCATGAAATTCTTCAGGTCGGTCCCCTGGCGTGCAACTGCTCCATCCTGGCTGAGGAAGCTGGCGGCGATGCGGTCGTGATCGATCCTGGGGATGAAATCGAGCGGGTCCGCAGGGTTCTCGAAAAGCACAAGCTTGAAGTGAAGGCTATTGTGGCCACGCACGCCCATATCGATCACGTGGGCGGTATCCTGAAGCTGCAGCAGGCGACGAGGGCGGCAGTGCTGATGCACGAAGCGGACCTGCCGCTCTACCAGAATCTTGCCATGCAGGCTCGGTGGCTGGGCGTCGAGCCGCCCGGCATTGTGACGGTGGATCAATTCTTGAAGGCGGGGGACGTGGTCCGCGCGGGCGCGCTTTCGCTTCAAACGCTCGAGACGCCGGGCCATTCTCCGGGCAGCATTTCTCTCTATTTACCGGGCGGGGAAGCCCGAATCTTGAGCGGTGACACGCTCTTTCACGGCAGCATTGGACGGACCGATTTATGGGGAGGTGATTACGACCAGATTCTTCGCTCGATCCGGGAAGCGCTCTTTCAACTTCCTGACGTCACTCCGGTTTATCCCGGTCACGGTCCCTCCACCAGTATAGGTGAGGAGCGCGAGTATAATCCATTTCTTCGGAAGTTATGATCTTTACCGGTGCGCCGTCGTCTTCGACGGCAATGACGGGGTAGCCGCGACGAATTTGCCTTTCAATTCGTCGTGGGCTTTACGTGTCCCACGGGGAACGCCCACGGCGAGAAAAACACTCGCCGTGGCTACCACTCCCACCCGCGGCCGGTGATGGGACATGGCCGCCGCGAAATCAGGAAGGTGAGACCACATGGCACGGAAAAAAGAAATCATGGTTGGGATCGATCTGGGTGGCACCAGCGTTAAAGCCCTGGCCGTAAACCGCAAGAACAGTGTTTTGGCGACGGAAAAGAAAAAAACGGAGGCTGGGTCGAATGCCAAGGGCGTGATTCAAGAGATTGCCAGCTTGGTGGAGAAAACCGCGAAGGCGGCCGGGATGAAAGTCAAAGCGCTGGCCGCAGTGGGCATCGGGGCGCCGGGAGCCATTGACGTGCGACGCGGGGTGGTGGTGGAAGCGCCGAACCTCGGCTGGAAAAATGTGCCTCTGGGTGGAGAACTCAAAAAGTATCTTGGCGTGCCTGTCGTTTTAGACAACGACGTGAATGTGGGAGTCATTGGCGAGCACGCATTAGGCGCTGGCGAGCGCGTCGACGGATTGGTGGGCATTTTCGTGGGCACCGGTATTGGTGGGGGCATCATTTCCAAGGGCGAGATCTACGAGGGCAGTAACGGCTGGGCTGGTGAGGTGGGCCATACGGTTATTTTAATGGACGGTCCCGCGTGCAGTTGTGGCCGCCGCGGGTGTGCCGAAGCCCTCGCCAGCCGCACCGCCATGGAACGCGACGTGCGTGACGCCATCAAATCCGGCCGTAAGAGCGCGATTCCGCGCATCATGAAAGAGCGCGGCAAGGATCGCATCACCAGCAGCGTCATCCAGGCAGCGCTGGCGGAAAAGGATCCGGTGATGATGGAGGTCATGGAGCGCGCACAATACTGCCTTGGCATCCTGGTGGCGAACGTCGTAAACACGTTGGACCCGGAGCGCGTGGTGATTGGCGGAGGCATCGCTGAGCGGCTCGGCAAGGATTTCACAAACCCGATTCGCCGCACCGCGTATGAATACTTTCTGCATCCACAGACTGCGAAACGCACACAGATCGTCCCCGGCTCGCTGGGAGATAACGCTGGCGCGTTAGGCGCCGTTGTGCTGGCGCGCCAGCGGCTGGGGCTGTAGCCTCCGTCATTGTCCATCCGCCGGGAACACCGTATGCCTGGGTGCTGGCATAGAAACGTTCCCTTTGCGCTCCTTCCAAAGAACGGCGTTGAGCACGGCAGAGTTCACCGCGTCCGCGTGCGAAAAATCCATCTTCTCGGATTCCTTTGCGCCCGGAGCATTCGCTGGATTGGTCTCGTAAATGAGGCCATTCTTCTTGTTGCGATAATCAGCGTTAAAGGGTAGCTGATTTCCGGCGCCCGAAAAGAGCGCAATCACGGGGGCGCGCGCATCGTCGAGATTCATCGGGGGCAGCCCCAGAAGTGCTTCCATCGTGCGGACCACGTTGACGGTGGTATAAAGATGATGGTCCACGAAAGGATGCCGCCTGGAACCCGGTGAATACTTGCTGATCACCAACGCCGTGCTGCGGTGGGCGTCCACGTGGTCGGGGCCGTCCTGCGCGTCATCCTCCAGAACGCAGATCACCGTGTCATCCCAATAAGGGCTGTGGGAAACGGCGTCTACCACGCGCCCCACCGCGAGATCATTATCCGCGACCGACGCCTCCGGCTTGGGCCAGCCTGGCCGCGTGCCTGCGGTATGATCGTCGGGCATCCGCAGAATCACAAACTGAGGAAGCTCGGTCCCATGGCCTGTCTCGCGGGCCTGCACGAAATTGCGGAACTCGTTCATAAATTCATCCGTGCGCAACTGGTCGGGATAATCAAGACGAAAATCGGCATAATCAGGGTCGAAATGCCTGACAA
>JASHTR010000144.1 GCA_030040455.1 Terriglobia bacterium
CGAAATCGTGCCCGGTTTCTGGTCGACGGCGCTTCTGTACGAACCGCCGCATATTCGTGGAAAAATTCCGGCCATTCTGAACGTGGACGGACATTTCCGTCCGGGAAAAGCGGAAGAGTGGGTACAGAAGCGCTGCATCAACTTTGCGAAGCGAGGCATTCTGGCGCTTAACCTTGAATGGTTCGGATTCGGTGAGCTCTCCGCACCGGAATATTCGCATGACTACGGCGCGCACCTCGATTTGGTAGGCGCGAATGTACTGGGGCTGTTTTACCTTGCGATGCGCAGGGGACTTGATTACCTTGCCGGTCTTCCAGAAGTGGACACCGCCCGGCTGGGAGTGACGGGGCTCTCCGGTGGCGGCTGGCAGACGATCCTTCTGGGCGCTCTTGATCCCCGCGTCGACGTCGCTGTGGAGGACGCTGGCTTCGCAGCTTTGGGCTCCGGCGTCTTTAGCACCCAAGGTTTCCGGCAGGTCGAGATTGACTCTCCTGATCTGTGCAGGGGAAGCGACTACAGCTATTTCGTGGCCATGCGTGCTCCTCGCCCCACATTACTGATCCATAACTCCAAAGATCAAGGCTATCGGTCCGGCATGGTGCGGCCGGAAATTTACAATGACGTCAAACCGTTCTTCACGCTGTATGGCAGAGGCAATGCACTCGCTTGGCATGAGAACGTTGATCCGGGAACACATAACGATCAGCTCGACAATCGCCAACAGACGTATGCATTTTTCACTCGCTACTTTAATATGCCGGTCACGGAAAAGGAGATTCCGAGCGACGCGGAGATCAAGAGTTTTGAAGAGCTCAAGGTAGGGGTTCCCGCCAATAACCTTACTGTGCTGGGACTGGCCCGGGAATTGGCAAGCAGAATCACGCGGTCGGCGATTCCAACGGCGCCGGCCGCACGCGCGCAATGGGCGTCTACGCAGCGGGTCAAGCTCAAATCGATCGTGCGATACCAGCCCGTTGTTGTCGAGAGGGCGTGGAGAATGGGATACACGAAGGCAATGGGGGTGGAAACACTGGCTTACCGACTGGACTTCAGCAACGGGCTCAGTGCGACCGGGGTTTGGGTGAAGGCGATCGCCGTACCTGTAAACGCACCGGTGACCATCGTGTTGAACGACAGCGGCCGCAAGGCATCAGGCGATGTCGTTTCAGACCGCGTCAACCGCGGCGATCAGGTCCTCGCGCTGGACCTGATCTTCAACGGCGAGATGCATCCGGAGAACCCCGACCCAGTGGGTTATGAGCCGCTTGTCGATGCGATCGGAGATCGCTCGCTGGGTCTCGAAGTGGCTCAGCTTATCGGGGCAGCGGAGTGGCTGAAAGGTGTCCCAGGTTGCCGACAGGTCCGCCTGGAAACGACGGGTATTCGAAGTCAGGTTGTCGCTCTTACGGCGGCGGCTATGGATCCCTCCCGGTTTTCTGTCGTCGTGACATACGGCGGAATGCGTAGCCTGGCTTATCTCCTTAACGCACCGGTTCCTTTCCGCAAAGCTCCTGAGCTCTTCTGTCTCGACTTTTATAAATATTTTGACATAGACCGGCTTATCGCGATGGCCGAGCCCACCCAGATTCACTGCCTTTAAATACCTTGACAGACATATGTTCTAAGGAGAAACAAAATGAAAATCAAATTGACCAGCGTATACGTGGACGACCAGGACAAGGCCCTGCGCTTCTATACGGAGGTACTGGGCTTTGCCAAGAAGACCGATTTCAGTCAGGGCCCATGTCGCTGGCTGACCGTGGCCTCGCCCGAGGAGCCAGACGGCACTGAGCTGCAGCTCGTGCTGAACGGCAACCCCGCAGCCAAAGCGTATCAGCAGGCGATGTTTCAACAGGGCCAGCCCGCGGCCATGTTTTTCACCGACGACGTCAAGGGCGACTATGAGCGGATCAAGGCCCGCGGCGCCGAGTTCACGATGCCGCCCACCGACGTGACCGCCTCGACCATTTCGATGTTGAAGGACACCTGTGGCAACCTCATTCAGCTCACCCAACTGGCACGCTATTCACGCTAAGCAAGGTAGCCGCGGACCTGCCGTTCAAGGTCCGCGGCATTTCGTTGGTGAACGGCACAAAAGCCGCAGACCTTGGAAAGCAGGTCTGCTACTCGCTTAATCAGCCGAGAGAGCAGGCGCAACGCGTTCGGCGCTTCGGTCGGTGATGACTTCCGGGCAGGCGCGACACGCCGCGTCTCCGGACTGCAAGTGCCAACGGCAGCGCGGGCGAATGGAGCACTCAGGAAGGACAAAAGGCTCGTTTGGATCGGGGCCGCGCTCTTGGTGCTCCTTGATGATGAGATCGGGTATGCAGCACTCACCTTCGGTCCACTGGATGCACGCGGCCCGCTTGCAAGTGCTGCTGAACCGAAACCGTTTTTCGGGCGAACGGCCCTGGCGCGCTACCTCAACGAAAGCTTCATCGATCACGATCCGGTCTTTCGAAAACGCGACGGTACCGTCCGCCAAAATAATCCCAATCAGACTCGCACCCGCCTCGCACCGCCAGCTCGGGCAAAGAATCGCAGATTCTAACATGTTAGAACCTCAATTACGGGTGGCAGGCCCGAAAAGACTTGACCGTAGCGCGGCGCTCATAGAGCGCCGCCACGCCGGTTTTTCCACGCCTTTCGTGGCCTTTCGGGCCTCCGACCACCGCAGTTTGTAGAGTTAAGTCGCAGTCGCCGCGGTCTTTGCCGTGACCGTGAGCGTGGACCCAGAGACGCTCTGGACCTGGTTAACCCCAATTATGTCTCCGCCGTACCAAGTCTTCGGGCGAAACAGACAGTCGGGAGACGACGGAGCGCCTAAGTCGAGCTGTGCGAGCTCAGTTAAAACAGCTCCCTGAATCGCACTTGCTATCCTTTGTTCTTGATCGGATGTCAGTTGAACTGACGATATTCTGAAGATAAAATCTGACATGATACTCCTCCTTCCTCGACTCGTGGAGAAGTCATGATTTGCCTTCGCTCGGCCAACGGCGTTGGCAAACGCACAGAACCGTTCCCTCGCGAGTTGAGACTGTTTGCTTTTTGGTTGAAATCTGACTGGAGATTATTATACACCATGTGAGACCATCGGCGCAAGCGATTTTTGCTCGCGCCAAAGTTGACACTTCTCTGGAGATAATGCGAATGTAATGGACTAATGGCTTCGAATTCCAGAGCAAGTACGATAAAGCAGCCGCAAGCGCTCTCGGGGCCGCAGGACGTTTTATCACTGGTCGGCAATACGCCTCTCCTGCGGTTTGGACGGGTTACCCGGCAGTTTCCGGGCGTAGAGATTTATGCGAAGGCAGAGTGGGCCAACCCCGGCGGCTCCGTGAAGGACCGCCCAGCGTGGAACATCATTCTGGAAGCCGAGCGCGCGGGGTTGATGAACCGGAACAAAATTCTGATTGATTCCACCTCCGGCAACACCGGCATTGCCTATGCGATGATCTGCGCGGCGCGCGGCTACCGGCTGGAA
>JASHTR010000145.1 GCA_030040455.1 Terriglobia bacterium
GACAAGCTCGAGCGAGCGCGCGTGCAGGCGACGGACCGTTTGGCAACGATCCAGATGATGGGCCAGCTCCTGCAGCAGGTTGTTACCACCATCACCCTGGCCGGAAGCATCCTCTTTTACGCCCCCTGGCTGCTTCTGATCCTTATTGTTTCCATCATCCCCACCTTCGCCGGCGAGACCCACTTCGCCTTCCTGCATTACGCGCTGAATTTCAAGCAAACCTCCGCGCGCCGCCAGATGGACTACCTGCGGCTTATTGGCGCCAGCAAGGAGAGCGCCAAAGAACTGAAACTTTTTGGACTGTCCTCTTTTCTGACCGGCAGGTTCAAGAGGCTTTCGGATGAGATCCTCGACGAGGATACCGGGTTGGCGAAGCGAAGGTTTTGGATGACGAGCACGCTTTCTTTGCTCGGCACGGTCGGCTACTATGCAACCTACGCCATCGTTATTTATCGCACCGTTCTCGGCCGCTACAACATCGGTCAACTGTATTTCCTCACCGGCGCCATCGCCGGAGCAAGCACGAATATCCAGACGGTCTTCTCCACCTTCTCCGGTCTCGCGGATCAGGCGCTTTTCATGAGCGACCTGGTCGAGTTTTTCAAGGTGAAGCCCACAGTGAAATCCCAGTCCGGCTCGCTTCCGGCCCCGCGCCCTATTCGTCAGGGTTTTGAATTTCGAGAGGTTTCCTTCGCTTATCCCGGCACGCCGTATCTTGTCTTGAAAAACCTGAACTTTCGGCTGGAGCCCGGCGAACGAATCGCGCTGATCGGGGAGAACGGCCAGGGAAAGACCACCATCGTCAAGCTGCTGACCCGTCTTTACGATCCCACCGGCGGCCAGGTCCTGCTCGACGGCGTCGACCTGCGCGAATACGACCTGGAAGATTTATCCCGCGAGATCGGAGTCATCTTTCAGGATTTTATGCGTTATGAGATGACAGCCGCCGAGAACATCGGCGTTGGAAAAATTGACGAGCGCGACGGCCCGTTGAGAATTGTAGAAGCTGCCACGAAGAGCGGCGCGGATGAGATGATCCGCGAGCTTCCAGGAGGATACAAGCAAATGCTCGGGCGTAGGTTTGAAGGCGGCGTGGACCTCTCGGGCGGCGAGTGGCAGAAAATCGCGCTGGCGCGCGCGTACCTGCGCGATGCGCAGGTGCTGATCCTCGACGAGCCAACGGCGTCGCTCGATGCCCGCGCCGAGCACGACGTCTTTGAACGCTTCGCGGAGCTGACCTGCGGCAAGATGGCACTGCTCATCTCTCACCGCTTCTCCACCGTCCGGATGGCAGACAAGATTCTCGTGCTTCAAAACGGGAAAATCATCGAGGAAGGAAGACATCACGACTTGATGGCGCTCGGCGGGCGATATTCCGAAATGTTTGAGCTTCAAGCCTCCAGTTACCGCTAGACACACAGAAGGCGGAAATAAACTCGGGTCTGCTTATGAACCATGCCGATGAAGCCGGAAAGACGATTTCAACGCCTCCGCCGACCGGCGGCGAGCCCGGCATTCCTTTTGCCGCGGAAGCGGAAACAGCCACGGCTTCTCCCGCCGCCGATGAGGCATTTCTCATGCGATCAGCGGGGCTCAGAGAAGCGAAGGCCTGGGGGCCCGTTTTCTCCCGAGGCAAGGACTCCCGGCCCCTGCGAGAAAGCTGCCTTAAGGCGTCCCACTCCCTTCAGAAGACCATACGATGGCTTCGAAAGCTGACTTCAGAGGGGCGCGCGATTCCTTCAGAAATACGCCCGCTAGCCCATGGCGCGCCGCGGGTACGATCGGCTCTCCGCGAAGCCCGCGAGGCGCTGAACGGCGACACGATCGGAAAGTTGCCCCGGCTTCAGAGTAATCCGACGCTGCCACGCATGTACGCTCTGGCGTGCGATTTTCTGAAGGCCATCCATTTCATTTTCCAGGAAGAACCGCTGCGCGCATGTCTGGACGACGCCCAGCGGCAGTGGCCGCTCGACATCAATGAAATCTGGGCGATGAAACCCTTGCTGCAACTTGCTCTCCTCGAAGAAATCGCTCGCGAGGCTGAAGCGTTGCGCGCTCGGGCGGAAACCAAGACGCTCCAGCCGCTCTTTGCAACTCAGAAATGCAATCTTGAGGAACTCATTCTGAGCCTCCAGATGATCGAGCACGTGGACTGGGAGAATTTTTTCGATCGAGTGAGCTGCGCTGAGAAGATCCTGCGCGAAGACCCTGTCTATGCTCAGATGGCCCCCGATAGTCGCGACATGTACCGCAAGGAGATCGTGAGCTTAGCGGCTCATTCTCCATTGCCCGAGATGGATATTGCCGTGGCGGCCGTGAACCTTGCCCGCGCAACTCGAAGGACACCCGGCGAGGACGTCCGTTTGTTCGAGCGAAGACTCCACGTCGGCTTCTATCTGGTGGATGAAGGCAGAACGAAGCTTGAAGAAACCATCCGGTACCAGGCGCCCCTTCACCAGCGCATGGAGAGAGTCTTCCTCCGCTCAGCGGATTATTTTTACGTGATCGCCATCGAGCTGGTTACCGTAGGGCTGATTGCGTTCCTGTTGAGTGGCTTGCACTTGATCCTGCCCATTTTCGCCGCCATTGCCCTTCTTCTGCTCCCCGCGACAGAGTCGGCGGTGCGCATTGTGAACCAGCTCGCGAGCTTCCTCGTCTGCCCTCGCCTTCTCCCCAAAATGGAATTTGGAATTCCTCCTGACTCAATGACAATGGTGGTTGTGCCCACGTTGCTCCTTTCAGAAGAGCAGGTGCGCGAGACGGTGGAAGGCCTTGAGGTGCGATACCTTGCGAACGCCAACCCTAACCTCCATTTCGCTCTTCTGACGGATTCCGCGGATTCTTTTCATCCCTTGGACGAAGGAG
>JASHTR010000146.1 GCA_030040455.1 Terriglobia bacterium
CAGGAAAAGGATGCTCATCGCCGCAAGCAGCGCCCACCCCTGTCTCGTGTCACCCACCATCCGCCCGAAGGTATAGGTGAGTCCCGCCGGAATAAGAAAGATCATCAGCATTTCAATGAAGTTGGAAAACGGCGTCGGATTCTCAAAAGGGTGGGAGGAATTAGCATTGAAAAACCCGCCCCCGTTAGTGCCCACTAACTTGATGGCTTCCTGCGAGGCTACCGGCCCTTGTGGGATGGTCTGGACGGCGCCTTCAACCGTGGTGACTCTTGTATAGGACCTGAAATTTTGAACGACCCCCTGCGAGGCAAGGATCAATGCGCCCACAAAGGCGAGTGGCAAAAAGACATAGACCACGCCCCGCGTCAGATCAACCCAGAAATTGCCCACGCTCTTGGCCTCGCGCCGCGCAAATCCGCGTACCAAGGCGATTGCAACCGCAACACCCGCTGACGCTGACGCAAAATTCTGCACGGCGAGCGCCGCCATCTGAACGAGATAACTGAGCGTCGATTCCCCTGCATAGGCTTGCCAGTTGGTGTTCGTCATGAAGCTGACGGCAGTATTGAAAGCGAGGTCAGGCGCGATCGGGGTTGCCGAGGGTGGAGCGTGGTGGGTCCCAAAGCCCATCGGGTTTAGAGGTAGAAAACCCTGGAGCCTTTGGAATGCATAAACGAACAGAAAGCTGACCAGGCTGAAGGCGATGAGTGACGCCGCATACTGCGTCCAGCGCTGCTCGGAATCCTCCCGGATGCCACCCACCCGGTAGATCAGCCGTTCCAAAGGCCGAAGCGCCGGATAGAGGAAAGTGCGCTCGCCTTCAAAAACTCTGGCCATAAACGCGCCGAGCGGTTTCGTCAAGGCCAGAAGCACGAGGAAGAAGACTACGATGTTCAGCAAGCCGAGCGAAGTCATGGCTCAGAAGCGCTCCGGGTGCAACAGGGCATAAAGCAGGTAAATAAATAAAACGAAGGCAACGACGCCAGAAAAAATAATCACCGCGTCTCTCCTACAACCGGTCACAGGCTTTCGTGAAAGCCCAGCAGATCGCAAAAAATACGATGACAATGCCAATGTAGAACGCATCCAGCATGGTCCGCCTCTCACCTTGCGGCAGGCACTCTCACCCGCCATCCGTGAATACAGTCTGAGGCTATACCGAAGAGCATAAAGAAGTCATAAGGAAGATATAAGGATTGTCTTAAGGATAGAGACAGGAATCGAGAGGCGAGCAAAGCGCGTTCAGCGATCAGCAATCAGCGTTCAGCGATCGGCAATCAGCGTTCAGCCGTCAGCTATCAGCTTTCAGCGGGTAGTCGGGATGAATTTGTCCCGCTCGCTTCGCTCAAGGCATACCTTTCAATTCGTCGGGGGTCTTGCGTTTCCCAGGGAAGAGCCCACGGCGAGAAAAAGCGCTCGCCGTGGCTACCACTTCCTGAGTGCTGATAGCTGACGGCTGATTGCTTTTTATCTTTTGTCAGTTGCCTTCCGGCACCCGGAAGCGATAGCCAACCCAGGGCTCGGTAAGAAGGTACTGTGGATTGGCAGGCTGAGGCTCAATCTTATGCCGAAGCTGGTTGACGAAGACCCGAAGATATTCAACCTCTTCGCCATAATCCGGCCCCCAGACGGCTTGCAGCAGCTCGCGATGGGTGATGACGCGGTTCGGACGGGCCACCATAAAGCGAAGCAGGTCAAACTCCTTTGGCGTAAGGCGCGCGGCACGGCCCTCGACCGCCGCTTGGCGGGCTTTGAAGTCAATCACAACGTCGCCGAGCGCCAGCCGCTGTGGCCCTGCCTCTGAGCCGGCGGTCATCCGGCGCAGCGCAGCCCGGATCCGCGCCAATAACTCCGGCGTGCTGAAAGGCTTTGTAACGTAGTCGTCGGCGCCCGCATCGAGCGCCTTCACTTTATCTCTTTCCGCGCCGCGCACCGTGAGCATGATAATGGCAAGGTTCGTATCGGGGCGGCTGGCGCGGAGCGCTCGGCAGGTCTCCAGGCCATCGCACCCGGGCATGTTCATATCCAGCAACACAAGATCGAAAGTGTTCTCGCGCAGCGCCCTTAGCGCTTCCTCGCCGCTACGGGCGTCCATTACTTCGTAACCGTCTGTAGTGAGCGTGGCGCGCATCACCCGCCGGATTTGCGGCTCATCATCTACCACCAGAATGCGCCCGGCGCTCATGCCACCGACTCTTGTTGCGAGATGGGTAGTGAAATAAAGAACTCCGTTCCCTGCCCTCGCTTGCTCTCGACACGGATTTCACCCCCGTGGGCGGCGACAATCTCCCGCGTAATCGCGAGTCCCATTCCGGCGCCTGGCGCTCGATCGCGCCCCGGGGAAGCACGATAAAACTTGTCGAAAACACGTCTCTGGTCGGCTTCCTCAATCCCGAAGCCTCGGTCCTGCACGCTAAGGACCAGGTTCCCTTCGCCAACCCGCACGCGCAAGGTTACAGGGCTTGTGGGTGGCGAATATTTCAATGCGTTGCTCATGAGCTGCCGCAGGGCCAAGCCCATTAACTCGGCGTCAACCGAAATGGCGGGCAGGCCGGCCGGCACCTCAATGTGAATTTTCCGCCCTTCAGCCTGAGGCCTGATCGAACTGATGGCAGCCTCAATCAGCGATTGCGCCGCGTGGATTTTGCGGTTCAACTGCATCCGACCGCCCTCAATACGGGCCATCTGGATCGCTTCATTCACCAGCCGCGCGAGCCGGTCGGCTTCCTCGTCCACAATCGTCACCAGCTCTCTTTGCTCGAGCAACGGAGAAGGGGAGCCCGAAAGCAAAGCCGTCGTGGCCGCCTTGATGGAAGTCAGCGGCGTCTTGAACTCGTGCGCGATGGCGTCCAACAGCGTCGACTTGAGCTCCTGGCTCTCGCGCGCCGCCTCCGCGCGATTCGCCGCCTCCTGCCCCCGTGCTCTCTCGAGACCAATAGCGACAAGATTGGTCAGGGCGTGCAGCGCACCGTCCGATAGCGCCGCCCCGCGCAACGCAATACTGCCCACCGGCTCGCCGCCCAGCCGGATGGCCGCCACAACGGTTCGAGAGGCGTTATCCTGAAAGAAAGTGCCCTGCAGGGATGCGTCCCGCAGTTTCTCCTCGATGCCGGTCATGTCCTCGGGACCAGCCCTCAAGACTTCGCTGCTCGCGCGATCGTAAAGCAGAACAGAGGGTAACTCGAAGATTTGAGCGATCTGGTATGCAGTCTGCTTTGCCACCGGCTGCATCGCGTCCATGAGCAGGATCGCCCGGCTCAGCGCATAGAGCCTCTCCATTTCCCGAGACGCGTCCATCGGTTCACTCTCGTGCGGAATCCGGCGGGCAACAAGCTGGCTGATGGCCAAAGCCGCAGCCAGAAAGGCCAGAAAAGCTTCCTGGTGCCGCGCTCCGGCAATCGTGAGCGTTTCAAGGGGAGGAAGAAAAAAGTAATCAAAGCAGAGTAGCGCCGCAATCGAAGCCGCCGTCGCCTCCCACACTCCCCACCGGACAGCGATGATGGTGATGACGAGCAGATAGAAAAATCCCGTCGCGGTCGCCGTCATGTGAATGCCAGTAAAGCACAGAAATGTCACCGCGCCAACGATCGCCAGCATCCCCAGGATGCGAAGCACGGGCTGGCTGGCGCGGGACAGCAGACCGGCAATGCGACGGTTGGATGCAGCCCTCTTTGGGATGGTCATTTGCGGAACCCGTCTTATTCAATTTAGCATTCTTTGCCGCCATCTGCGGCCTCAACGGAGTGACGTCATGCCTCGGGTGGAAAGATCATCTCACTGAAGATCAAAAGGGGAGTCGCAAAGCGGTTGCCACAGCGAGCACCCTTTCTCGCCGTGGGCATTTCATTCGCGCAAACCCACAAAGAATTTAAAAGGCGAATTCGTCGTGGCGACCACTGTAAATCATCCGAATAGCGCGGGCAAAGCCTGTAAGCCGAATTCTGTACCCTGCCAAAGCGGGGCGGCGATCATTCCTCTAGGCCCGCCATTGCTGGCGGGCTCAAGCAACCTACCCGAGAGTCGCCTGCGCCCCGGCTTCCGGAGGTCCGGAAGCCACGGACACATTACGGAGCGGGCCGCTCCTCCTCTCCTATTTGGTCTTGCTCCGTGTGGGGTTTGCCCTGCCACAGGCATCGCTGCCTGCGCGGTGCGCTCTTACATTAATCCCGATGAATCGGGACGCACCTTTTCACCCTTACCCCGCGCTGTAGCGGCGGTCTGTGACCGCCGGACAAACCGACGCTCAAAGAGCGCCGCTACAGGCATGGGGCGGTATATTTTCTGTGGTACTTTCCGTGCCGGAATTGTACGGCCCGCCGAAGCAGGCATCCTCTTCCGACCCTCGCTGTTAGCGAGCACACTGCCCTGTGGAGTTCGGACTTTCCTCTCCTCCGGTTTGGCCGGGTTGCCGAAGCAACCTGTAAACCGAAGCAGCAATCGCCCAGCTTGCCCGCGCAGGTTTATGATAACATTTGCCATAGCGAGAATCTCTGGCAAACTCATTCTCTTAATAGGAGCGGACATGGCGCAACTCTCTTTTCCAATCGAGCAGATCAAGCATCATTACGCGGTGGTTGTGGTAGGTTCGGGGTACGGCGCGGCGATTGCCGCTTCGCGCCTCGCGCGCGCGGGCCAGGAAGTTGCCGTGCTCGAGCGCGGCAAGGAATTCCAGCCGGGTGAGTATCCCGGCACGGAGATTGCAGCCGTCGCGGAAATGCAGGCCTCGACGCCGGACGGCCTGGCAGGCTCGCGGACGGGACTTTACGAATTCAACGTCAATCCAGACATTAACGTTTTCAAGGGTTGTGGCCTGGGAGGAACATCGCTGGTGAACGCCAATGTCGCCTTGCGGGCCGAGCCCCGAGTGTTCGAGGACTCCCGTTGGCCGAAAGCGCTGAAGGATGATCTCAAAACGCGCGTTGAAGAGGGCTACCAACGCGCTGAGGAGATGCTGAAGCCGGAGCCGTATCCCGCCTCTGGTTTCCCGACGCTGCCCAAGCTCCAGGCGCTTGAGCTTTCAGCCAAGAGCATGGGTGCGAAGTTTTATCGCCCGCCCATTAACGTCAACTTCAGCCTGGCTGGCCCGAACCACGTGGGGGTTGACCAGCGACCCTGCACCTGTTGTGGCGATTGCGTCACGGGTTGCAACTACGGGGCGAAGAACACGCTCATCATGAACTACCTGCCGGACGCCACAAACTACGGCGCGGAGATTTATACGCAAGTGGATGTCCGCTGGATCGAACGCAGTGACGGCCGCTGGCTGGTGCATTACGAGGCGCTGGGCGTGGGTCGGGAAGCCTTCAATGCGCCCGAAATGACGGTGAGCGCTGATATCTTGATTCTGGGCGGGGGCACGCTGGGCTCGACGGAAATCCTGCTGCGCTCGAAAGCTCATGGGCTGGCACTTTCCGATCACGTGGGCGAGCATTTTACCGGCAATGGAGACGTGCTGGGTTTCGCCTACGACACGGACCACGTGATCAATGGCGTGGGATGGGGACATCATCATCCCGGGGAGATTCCACCCGTGGGTCCCTGCATCACTGGCGTTATCGACCTGCGCGAGCAGCCGGTGCTCGATGATGGCATGGTGATTGAAGAAGGTTCGCCGCCCGGCCCGCTGGCAAGCTTCCTGCCGGCAGGGCTCGCCGTGGCGGCCGATCTCGCCGGACGCGAAGTGAAGCCGGGAATTCGCGAGGAAGTGCGCGAAGAGGAGCGGAAGCTTGCAAGCTGGCTTGAAGGGCCATACCGCGGCGCCGTCCATAATACTCAAACTTTCCTGGTGATGACGCACGACAACGGCGCCGGGCGGATGACCCTGGAAAACGATCGTTTGCGCATTCACTGGCCCGGCGTGGGCGACCAGCCGATCTTCGACAAGGTGAATGCGCGCCTGGACAACGCTTCCAAAGCGCTTGGTGGCGAATATGTCATCAACCCGTTATGGTCCAAGCTGCTCCACAATAACCTTGTGAGCGTTCATCCGCTGGGCGGGTGCGTGATGGCGGAGGATGCGGAACGCGGAGTGGTGAACCACAAAGGCCAGGTGTTTTCTTCGGCGGAGGGGCCGAAGGCTTATGACAATCTCTATGTGATGGATGGCGCTATCGTCCCGTTGCCTCTCGGAGTAAACCCGCTGCTCACCATCTCCGCGCTTGCGGAGAGAGCAGTGGCGCTGGCGGCGAGCGATCGTGGGTGGAAGATCGATTACAAGCTGCCCTCGCAACCTGCCCACGCGCCCGCCATCCCAAAAGTGGGCATCGAGTTCACGGAGACAATGAGCGGATATTTTTCCAGCCATGTCAAAGATGATTTCCAGCGCGGCGCCGACCAAGGTAAGGCGGAAAACTCTCCATTCACCTTCACTCTGACGATTGTTTCTGAGGACCTGCAAACGATGCTGACGGACCCCCAGCACTCCGCTGAGATGGTAGGGAGCGTTGTGGCTCCGGCGCTCTCATCCCACCCGCTGACAGTGAATGAAGGAAGGTTCAACCTGTTTGTCGTCGATGAGAGCCAGCCGGCAACGCGCCGCATGTGGTATCGGATGGTCCTCAACGCTGATGAAGGCCGCGCCTATTTTTTCGAGGGTTTCAAGCTAATTACCGACCGGCCGGTGTTCGACGTTTGGCACGACGCCACAACGCTCTACGTTACCGTCTATGAAGGCTCTGACAACAAGAGTGAGGTGCTCGGCAAGGGCATCCTGATCATCCGCCCACAGGACTTCTTCCGTCAGTTGACCACCATGCGGGCCACCCACGCCCGAACCCTCGAGCAACGTCTTGAAGCTGAGGCGCATTTCGGGCGTTTCTTTGTGGGCGTGCTGGCCCAAAAGTACGGCAGAATTTTCAGTTGGCCGGCGGCAACCTGAAGAGGCGATGGACTGTTGCCTCCCCGCTCAGGCGCTCGAAGTTTGTTTTGGCGGCCACGGAGTCAATCCGGGTTGAGCGACGTAAACAAGATGGTGTCGAAGCGCGCCCTGAGCCATTGCTGTGAATTCTTCAACCAGCAGGGATTTATTGTCGATATCCCGGTAATCAAGCCGGAGCACTGACTGATCCAAAGTGATTTTCACAAAACCATTTTGGCCGACGCTCGCGCTATCCGGCAGCATGTGGGAGCGCAGGTCGTAAAACTGAAGGGGGAACCGTGCGCTGGTCGGATGGGCAATCTCCACGGGCATTCCTCCATGCCCAACGCACCGACCGTAGGCCGTGATTCCACCGTCCATCCTGTATTTGCCATAGAAGGCCTGGCGGTGCTCGTGCCCCCAGATCCAAACCACTTCCTGAGTTGGGAAGAACTCGAGCAGTTGCCGGGCGGGTTTGGTATAGGCCTGATCGCCAAAGGCCGAAAAATATTGGTGGTGAGAAAGGAGCAGGGTGGCCTTGACGTTTTCTTTCGGCTTCACGATATTCCTTAGCCACTGAATCAGAGCGCTTTCTAGCCGGCAGTTTCCACCAACGCACGGAATCGCGCTGATTCCTGGGATTTGGCTCAGGATGGGAATACCAATCGAGTTGTAGCCGGTATCGACCCCAAGAATGCGCCACCATTCCGTCTCGAGACTGAAAAAGCTGGCGACTTGCCCCCCTTGCGATCCCCGAATCCCCAGTACGGGCAGAAACTTTGTGAAATAAGCTTTCCCGTTCGCATACATTTCATGGTTGCCGTTCAGGGAAAAACTGCCTTGCGTTCCCAGGGGCCAGGTCACTCCGAGATAAGTTGCAGAAGATTTACCCAGGCAGTTCTCCTCAATTTCAGCTTCGTCTCCCACGTAGTAAACGTCGCCGAGGTGAATGGTAAAATCCGGCTTCAGGTCCGGGTCCTGTGGCGACATAAGGCCGGCAATAATGTGAGCCTCCTCCGTGCCGGTGCCCCAGTCCCCCGCTATCGCAATTTTAATGGGCGCGCCCGGCGTAAGGGGCGAAATGGGATAGACACCCTGGTTTCCGGCAGGATCGTAGAAGGGAAAAGGGAATTTGGGTGTGAAGACGAATTTTAGATAGTCGTAGACCCAGGGCCAGAAATTCTGGGGGAGAAACGCCGCCAGCAGGGGAAAGGCCGATGCGTTCGATAATTGAGCGACTTTGCGATGGAAATGAGACGTGATTGCAAATCGGCCCATCCGCGGCGAATGGTTCAGCTTCGCAAAGTTCTTCGCACTTCGCCGGAACCGGGGCCTGACGCCAGTATTAGAAGCCATTTACGAGTTCCGCCCGCAGCATTTCTTATATTTCAGCCCGCTGCCACACGCACATGGTTCGTTTCGGCCCGTGCGGCCTTTTTCATTGTCCTTTCCATCGCGGAGCCGGATCCAGTCCATCACGTTGGCAGGCGCCCGCTGGTGGCGAAGCTCGGAAGCCATGAATTGCATGTAAGGGTCAACATGATGGAAGAATAACTTGTAGCCCGCGCAGAGGTAGTTCAATCCCTCTTCGCCTTCGGGGGTGCGGATGAAGCGATGCTTGGGGCATTCGCCGTTGCAGGCAAAGCGAACGTCACACTCCCGGCAATAGCGAGGGAGCGAATCCAGCTTGTCCTGCCCAAACTTCACTTGCTGCGGAGAGAAGACGAGCGATTCGAGCGGGCTTTCCATGATATTGCCCAGCTTGTTCTCACGGTAGACGAAGTGGTCGCACGAGTAGAGGTCGCCATTGTGCTCCATCGCCATCGCGGCACCGCAAGTCTCGCGGAAGACGCAGAGACTCGCCGGCAGGCCGCACCACATCTCAAGCGCTACATCGAAGAGCTGCACGAAAACGCGACCCACGTCGTTCAAAACCCATTCGTCAAAGATACGGCAAAGGAAGCGACCATACTGCAACGGCTCCACGGACCACTCGGAAACGCGCGCTGGCTGCGGCGCGCCCGGCGCAACCAGCGCCAGGTCCGCCGGGCCGGTTCCTTCCGCCACTCGCTCCACGATGGGAATGAACTGGATGAAGCCGCTGCCCACCTCTTTCAGGAAGCGATAAACCTCGAGCGGGTGCTGCGAATTGTGTCGCTGGACTACCGTGAGCGTGTTGAATTCCACGCCGTGCTTTTTAAGGGTGTTGAGGCCGCGTATCACGCGCTTGAACGTCGGCTGGCCGCCTTTATCCACGCGGTAACGGTCGTGCATCGCGGCCGGCCCGTCGATCGAAAGGCCCACCAGAAACCGGTTTTCCGCCAGGAATTCACCCCAGCGGTCGTCGAGCAGAAAGCCGTTGGTCTGAAACGCATTCTCAATGCGCTTGCCGTTTGCGTATTTCTTCTGGAGCTCCACCACCTTGCGGAAGTAGTCCACCCCGAGCAAGGTAGGCTCGCCACCCTGCCAGGCAAAGCTGATGACCTCCGCGCTCTGGACTTCGATATACTGCCGGACATAGGATTCCAGCACGTCCTCCGGCATTCGCCAGTCCGACTTGCCCGGATACAACTTTTCTTTTTCAAGATAGAAACAGTATTTGCAGTCCAGATTGCAGAGCGGCCCTACCGGCTTGGTCATGATGTGGAAGGCCGGCAGCCGCTCCTGGCCGCCAAAGCGTACAACGCCCCCGGCGTGGCCGTCCGAAGAGTTAGGCAGGGTTCCCATTTTGCAATGCTCTCTTCCCTACCCTAACAAATCCACATTCCTTCCACAATCCACACCTCAACCTAAAAAGCAGTGATGAGCAACGCAGCAATGCAGAGGAAATGGCAAAGGCACTTTCCACGCTAGCACGGACCGGCGGTATCGGTCCGCGGCTTTCCCTCGACCCAAACGCCGTGGGGCTTAGCCCGGGAGTCCCGCCGGGTTGAAGTCGGATTTCCGATCTCCGGTTTCCACGCGGAGCTGGTGGAGTCGGCTCATCAGGTGATGGAACAGGTCCGCATAGCGCGGGTCGCCGTGTAAGCTATAGAGCTCGCCAGGATCGGTCTGAAGGTCGTAAAGCTCGAACTCCTCGGGCGGCTCATAATAATGGATCAGTTTGTAGCGGTCCGTCCGGACGCCGCGATTGGGCTTCACCTGCTGGTTGCCGGGATACTCGTAATACTCGTAAAGCCAGTCCGCGCGCCACGACGGCGGCTCCGAGCCTTTCAGGAAGGGGACCAGGCTTTTGCCTTGCATCTCTTTGGGGACCGTGATTCCCGCCAGCTCAAGAATGGTTGGAGCAAGGTCCAGGTCGAGCGCCATTTTTTCAACCACCGTGCCCGCCTGGATGAGCTTCGGATAGCGGACGAGGAGCGGGACACGGATCGAGGGCTCGTGCATGAAACGCTTGTCATAGAAGCGCCACTCGCCAAGGAAGAACCCATGGTCGGAAGTGAGGATGATCACCGTATCATCGAGCTTGCCCGTCTTCTCGAGCACCTCGATCAGGCTATGAAAGTTCTGGTCGTTGTTCACCACGCCGGCGTAATGATCCTTCACCATTTCTTCAAGCGATCGTGGGTCGTCGTCGCCAAGATATGTGGTCCCAATCTTGTTATCAGCATCGGCGAACGCACGCGGCTTGCCCGGATAGCCTTTCAGATCGTCATCGAAGGTCGCGGGTTTGGGAATAGGAACGCCGTTATAGAGGTCGAGATTGCGGCGAGAGCGATAAAACGGCGCATGGGGAGCCTGAAACATAAAAACGCAACAAAAGGGCTTCTCCCGTTCTTGGGAAAGCCAGGAGACTGCCTTTTCGGTCACAAGGTCGTCCACGTAGCCGTGGTAGACCTGGAGTTCTCCCACGTGCCCCGCAGTCCCCTCGGCGATCCTCGGATGATAATAGTCCGTTGAAGCGCCATCAAAGCCGAAATAGTAGTCCCAATACCGGTCCGAAAGCGCTTCCCGAATGTGGGCCTTGCCAAAGCATCCGGTCTCGTAGCCAGCCTCGTGCAGCAAATCGGTGAAGATCGGAAACTGGTGGGGGATAAGGCGATCCCGGTTATCCAGGCAACCGGTGGTGTGCGAATAGAGTCCCGTCAATATCGTTGCCCGGGAAGGCGAGCACAGCGCGTTGATCACAAAAGTGTTTTTGAAGTTGATCCCTTCATATCCAAGCCGATCGAGATTCGGAGTGTGGATGATGGGATTGCCGGTAAAGCTGAGCTCATCCGAGCGCAAGCCTTCGCCAATCAACAGCAGAATATTGGGCCTGGAATTCGCAGTAGCCTGCGGACCTCCGGGGACGGCAGCGCGCGCTTCAGGATGCGCCATCAAGCCCGCAACAGCACCGGCGCCGATTTTAAGAAATGTCCTGCGAGACTGCCCACCCAGATCGTTTTTGTCATCGCCCATCCGTATTCCTCCTTGCTTTCTGACCTCTTCACGATGCC
>JASHTR010000015.1 GCA_030040455.1 Terriglobia bacterium
TTGCGCACAGTGGTCGGAGGACCCATCACCAACAGCGTTTCGGAATTGCCTCAGCACGCCGACAGCGTGGTCTACGGCGAAGCGGAAGATCTGATGGAAGGGCTTATCGCCGACCTCGAACGCGGCGCCCTCAAGCCCTCTTACCAGGCTGCCGCTCTGCCCAGCCTTCACAAGACTCCGGTGCCTGACCTGAGCCTCATCGATACGAAACACTACAGCGCCATGCCCATCCAGTATTCCCGCGGCTGCCCCTTTAACTGCGAGTTCTGCGACATCATCGAGATTTACGGCCGCGTGCCTCGCACCAAGACCCCGACGCAAGTGCTCGCGGAGCTGGATCAGCTTCGCGACCGCAAATGGCGAGGCTCGGTCTTCATCGTCGACGACAACTTCATTGGCAACAAGAGGAAAGCCAAGGAGCTGCTGGCGGTTCTTGCGGATTGGAATCGGCGCTATCAAAGGCCGTTCGGCTTCTTCACGGAGGCCTCGATCAACCTTGCCGACGATACCGAGCTTCTCCAGATGATGAAGGACGCCAACTTCACGCGCGTCTTCATGGGCATTGAGACCCCCGTCGAGGCGAGCCTTAAAGAAGCCCATAAAATGCAGAATACCCGCAAGAACCTTGTCGAAAGCGTGCATCGCATCCAGGATTATGGCTTGGAAGTGATGGCCGGTTTCATTGTGGGCTTTGATAACGATCCCGAAGATATTTTTGACCGCCAGGTCCAGTTCATCCGCGAAAGCGCCATCCCCTTGGCAATGGTGGGAATCCTCCTGGCGCTTCCGGGCACCCAGCTTTTCCGGCGGCTTATGAAAGAAGGACGCATTTTGAATGAAGGCCACGGCGATAACATGGATTTGCGCCTCAATTTCATCCCTAAGATGAATGCGCAAAAACTCATTCAGGGATATCGAGACATTCTCCGCCGCATCTACACACCGGACGCGTATTACGAGCGCGTGCTAAATTTCCTTGAGCGCTACAAGCATCCCAACCACCGGCCGCGCGTGTTCTCCGATTATCTCTCGCTGGCGCGGTCTTTTGTGAAGCTGGGCGTGCTGAGCGATTCGCGGTCGAGTTATTGGAAGTTTGTGGCCAAGGCCGCGCTGCGCTACCGCAAGACTTTTGACACGGCCATGACGCTTGCCGTCATGGGCTATCATTTCCAGACGTTGACGCGGATTGTGTTGGGAACCGAAGTGACGCTTCCCGACGCCGTGCAATAGGTCCGGACCCGGTTACGTTTTACCGACACCCGCCAACTCAAACTCGTTCATGCCGCTCTGCGGCACCCGCGAAGCGTGAAAATTACGCCGAAGCCATTCCCGTGTGAGCGAGAATCCACCTTCGAAAACCCCATACCTTAATCATTCTGAGTGGGCAATTCCTGGAGTTTGTTCCCTGATTGTATAAGTTGCAGAAAATAAGCATATTTGACGCGCATCTGCCGAAAATAGCCATCGCACTCTTATAACGCTCTGTATAATGGATGGAATGCAGCACTACGACGTGATCGTAATCGGGTCTGGACCCGCAGGACAAAGAGCTGCCATCCAGGCCGCCAAATCCGGCAAGCGCGTCGCCCTGATGGAGAAGCAGCGGGAGATTGGGGGCGTCTGCATCAACACGGGAACTATCCCCAGCAAGACCATGCGCGAAGCCGTGCTGCGCCTTTCCGGTTACAACAGCATTGACGGGCCGAACTACGGCCTCAAAGATAAGGTCACCATGGCGGACTTGGCCTTCCGCGTCCAGCACGTCATCAAGACGGAAGTGGACGTAGCGGAGGCGCAGCTTACCCGCAACGGGATTGAATTGGTTTATGGGACCGCCAGCTTCGAGAATCCACAAACTGTGCGCGTCCAGAGCGCGCGCGGCGTTGCTGATTACACTGCCGATATTTTTATCGTCGCGGTCGGCACCAAGCCGGCCACTTCGCCCAAAGTTCCTCTCAACAATCGCAACATTCTTAACAGCGACCAGATTCTCGAAATGCCGGAGCTGCCGAAGACTCTCATTGTCGTGGGCGGCGGCGTGATCGGCGTAGAATACACCTGCATGTTCGCGGTGCTCGGCGTGCGGGTGATTCTGGTGGAAAAGCGCTCGCGGCTGCTTGATTTCGCGGATGCTGAAATCGTGGAGGCGCTCTCCTACCATCTTCGCGACCGCCGCGTGATCATGCGCCTGGGCGAAGAGGTACAAAGCGTGGAGGAGACGCCCGACGGCAAGGTAGTGGCAAACCTCGAAAGCAACAAAAAGATTTCCGGCGACACCCTGCTTTATGCCGTGGGGCGCGTCGGCAACATCGATGAGCTGAACTTGGCCGCGGCAGGCATTGCTTCGGATTCTCGCGGGCGCATCCCGGTGGACTCGGACTACCGCACCTGCCAGCCACACATCTTTGCGGTGGGCGATGTGATCGGCTTTCCCAGTTTAGCCTCGGTCTCCATGGAGCAGGGCCGCATTGCAGCCGCGCGCGCGTTGGGCCTGCCCGTTCATTCCAACCCGGCCAACTATCCTTTTGGAATTTATTCGATCCCCGAAATCTCCTTTCTTGGAAAGACCGAAGAACAGCTTACCCAGGAAGACGCGCCTTATGAAGTCGGCATCGCCTATTATCGGGAGATTGCGCGTGGCCAGATTCGCGGTGACACCACGGGCCGGCTCAAGCTGATCTTTCATCGTGAGACCAAGGAGTTGTTGGGAATCCATATCATCGGGGATGGTGCGGCGGAGTTGCTGCATATCGGTCAGGCGGTCTTCATCCTGAAGGGAACCGTCGAGTATTTTGTGGATGTGGTCTTTAACTACCCGACGTTGGCGGAATGCTACAAGTCGGCAGCCTTCAACGGGTTGAACAAACTAGCGAATTTGTAGGGAGATTGCTGAAAAACCTCCATAGCCGGTCATTCCGACGAGATTCCTCGCTGCGCTCGGAATGACCAAGGATCCCGAGACGTTTTTCAGCGTCCTGTCGGGGAGCATTATGGGACGAACGGTGGGTATATTGGCAACGCAACGGATTGCCGCCGGTCTTGTGGAAGATGGCCGTCTCAGGGGTCCGTTACGGTTGTATCCCGAGTCGAGCGGGCCATCCTACGTCCTGGATGGAATGCCCGCTGAAAGTATTGGGCAATCGATTCTCCGCCAGATCGAGTGGCTCTGCCAAGGGACGGAAATAGAGGCCGTTGGTGTCGCGCTGCCGGGCATTGTGCGTGAAGGCGTCATTGAAGATTCCCCGAATCTGCCCCAGGTTAAAGGCTTCAGACTGCAAGAGATGCTGACGACGGCTCTCCGCCAGGGCGTTTCGTCGATTCCGGTGCGCGTCTTCAACGATGCCGACGTCATGGCTGCCGGGCTGGCAGCGGCTGAAGGATCACTTGACCGGCTCGTTCGGGTATGGAACCTGGGGCATGGCGTTGGATTCGGACGCTATCCTTGGACGGACGGGATCTGGGAGGGCGGCCACTCGGTGGTGACGGTGGATCCCCGCGAGCGCTTCTGTGGCTGTGGTGGATGCGGGCATCTGGAGGGCATCGTGGGAATTCGCGCGATGCGACTCCGTTTTCTGGATAGGGAGCCGGAAGAAGTGTTTGCCGCAGCCAAGGCGGGCGACTCCCGATGCGTGGAATTCGTGAAACTCTGGCACCGGGCGATCGCCGCGGCGACCGCAACCAGCATTGCGATGGAAGGCCCGGGGAAGTTTTTTATCACTGGCCCCAACTCAAAATTTGTCGAGCTCGGCCGGCTCGCCATCTATTTGCACGAGATGGTGAAGATGAGTCCGTTGCAGGGAAGCCAGCTCGAGGTTGTTTCCACGGGACTTGAAACCGGCGTCATCGGCGCGGCCGTAAACGCCGGGATGACCATTCGCAGGGGCTGAAAACGCGTGAAAGAATTAAAGGCCTCTCGCAAAGACGCCAAGGCGCAAAGAAGCGCCTGGAACGAGACCTTTGTCCTTTGCGACTTGGTGCGAGGCTTTTTGCTCGTCAACCAGTTGTTCAACCTTCTGAGATCGGGAGGATTTTCGCGGTCTCAAGGAAGATTCCATGAAAATTGTATTCGGAGCCGATCATGCAGGCTTCCAACTGAAGCAGCAGATGCTCGTTGTCGCCCTCGCGCTGGGTCACGAGACTCTTGACCTCGGAACCGACAGCGAAGAGCCTGTCGATTATCCGGACTTTTCGGAGGCCGTGGCGCTCGCGGTTCGTGACGGGCGAGCCGCTCGCGGCATCTTGATATGTGGGAGCGGTGTGGGCGCGTCTGTGGCCGCCAACAAAATTCCGGGCATCCGTGCCGGGCTTTGCCACGACACGTATTCAGCGCATCAGGGCGTGGAGCACGACGACATGAACGTCCTGGTGCTTGGCGGGCGGGTGATCGGGGAGGAGTTGGCGCATGAATTGATGCGCGCTTTCCTGGGCGCTCACTTCAGCGGCGAAGAACGCCATCGCCGCCGCCTGGAAAAGGTGCAGGAAATTGAATCGCGTTACGCGAGGCCGGCCCCGCCCATCTAAAGAATATGGAGGCAAGCCATGAATAATTTGAAGGCGCTTGAACAACTGGGCCAGGCCGTCTGGCTGGACTTTATTCGCCGTAGCCTCATGACCAGCGGCGAGCTGAAAAGACTCGTGGAGGAAGATGGCGCAAGCGGCGTTACCTCCAACCCTTCGATTTTCGAAAAGGCGATTGTGGGCAGCACGGACTATACGGCCGCAATCGATGATCTTTACCGCCAGGGTGGAAGCGACCCGATGAAGGTTTTTGAGGGCGTTGCCATCCCAGACATTCAGGCGGCCGCCGACGTCTTCCGGCCAGTTTATGAAAGCACCAGGCGGCGCGACGGCTACGTGAGCCTGGAAGTCTCTCCCTATCTCGCCCTGGAGACACAAAAGACCATTGAAGAAGCCCGGCGGCTGTGGAAGATGGCAGGGCGCGAGAACGTCATGATCAAGGTGCCGGGCACTGTGGAAGGTCTTCCGGCCATCCAGCAACTTCTGAGCGAAGGCATCAACATCAATATCACGCTTCTCTTTGCCGTCGAGCGCTACGAGCAGGTGGCGGAGGCCTACCTTGCGGCCCTTGAGACCTATTCGAAAAACGGAGGAGATCTCAGCAAGATCGGGAGCGTGGCAAGCTTCTTTGTCAGCCGGATTGATACATTGGTGGAGCAGCAGGCCGCGGAACGCCTGAAAACCGCTTCAAGCGCCACCGAGCGCGCGCTGCTGCGCAGCATTGCAGGAAAAATCGCCATCGCCAACGCGAAGCTTGCTTACCAGCAATATAAAGAAATTTTTGCCACTAGCCGGTGGAAAGCTCTCGAAAAGAAAGGCGCGCAGACGCAGCGGCTGCTGTGGGCGAGCACCAGCACGAAGAACCCGAAATACAGTGACGTGCTTTACGTGGAAGAGTTGATCGGGCGCGACACGGTCAATACCATCCCCATGCAAACTCTGGAGGCTTTCCGGGATCATGGCCGCGCGCGCCTCAGCCTCGAAGAAGGGCTTGAAGAGGCGCATGACACGATGGAAGTGCTCGCGGAAACGGGCATCTCCATGAAAAGCGTCACCGATCAGCTTACCCGCGACGGAGTGCGGCTTTTCGCCGATGCTTTTGACAAGCTGCTGAACGCTTTGGACCGGCAGTGCAAAATTGGCGTGAAAGGGCATCCGGACCGTCAGACCCTTGCCCTGCCCCAACCGCTTTCGGACGCCTTCAAAGCGTCACTCGAAGACTGGCACGTTAAGGGTAACGTGCGGCGTCTTTGGGCGCGCGACGCAACGCTTTGGACCGGGGCCGACGAGGGCAACTGGATGGCTTGGCTTGGCATTACCGAAGATCAGCTCGTCCACAAGCATCATCTCGAAGCCGTGGCCTCGGACGTGCAACAGGCGGGGTTTACGCATGCCCTTTTGCTTGGCATGGGCGGATCGAGCCTTTGCCCGGAAGTGATGTCCCGGACGTTTGGCAAGATTGCCGGTCATCCAGAGCTCCACGTTCTTGATTCCACCGATCCCGCGCAGGTCAGAGCCACTGAAAATAGAGTGGACCTCGCTAAGACGCTTTTCATTGTATCCAGCAAGTCGGGAAGCACGCTGGAGCCCAACATTTTCAAAGACTATTTTTACGAGCGTGCCTGCCAAGTTGCAGGGGATGGAAGCGCGGGAAGCCGCTTCATCGCCATCACGGATCCCGGATCGAGACTCCAGGCAGTCGCCGAAAGCGACGGCTTCCGCCACATCTTCCTCGGCGTTCCGGGCATCGGTGGACGTTATTCGGCGCTCTCGGACTTTGGCATGGTCCCCGCTTCCATTATGGGAGTCGACGTGCCAAAGCTTCTGGATGCCGCCGAGGTAATGGCAACATCGTGCAGCTCCTGCGTTCCCATCGAAAAAAATCCGGGGGTGGTGTTGGGACACGTTCTGGGAGCGCTTGCGAAGCAAGGGCATGACAAAGTAACTCTTATCACTTCTCCGGGCATCCGGGACTTCGGCGCCTGGCTTGAACAGCTACTGGCGGAATCCACCGGCAAGCAAGGCCGGGGCCTGATTCCCGTAGAGGGGGAACGCTTGGGACCGCCGGAGGTATACGGCAATGACCGCATCTTCGCGTACCTGCGTCTCGATTCGGAGCCGGACGAGGAGCAGGATGGCACCATCGCGCGTTTGGAAAAGGCCGGCCAGCCTGTTATCCGCATCTCGCTGGAAGATCGTTACGATCTCGGCCGCGAGTTTTTCCGCTGGGAAATCGCAACCGCTGTTGCCGGATCGCTGATCGGCATCAACGCTTTCAATCAGCCGGACGTAGAGGCAAGTAAAGTGGCAACGCGCAAACTGACGGCGGAATATGAAAAGAGCGGCTCGTTGCCCGCCGAAACGCCAATCCTCGTGGAGGAGGGCATCCAGCTCTTTGCCGATCCTGCGAACGCTGAATCCCTCAAGGCAAAGGGGAAAACGCTGGTGGAAAATTTGCGCGCTCATTTAAATCGTCTTCAACCTGGCGACTACTTCGCTCTGCTCGCCTATATCGAGATGAGCGCCCCTCACGAAGAGACGCTTGAAGGGATTCGGCATGCAGTGCGCGACTCCCGGCGCGTTGCCACCTGCCTCGGCTTCGGGCCTCGTTTCCTGCACTCAACCGGACAGGCGTATAAAGGCGGACCGAATACCGGCGTTTTTCTGCAAATTACCTGCGACGATCGGGAGGATTTGCCAATTCCTGGCCACAAGTTCACCTTTGGCGTGGTTAAAGCTGCGCAAGCACGTGGGGATTTTGAAGTGCTGGCGGGCCGCAATCGCCGCCTGCTGCGCGCGCACCTGGGAGCCGACGTGAAGGCAGGCCTCAAAACCCTTCAACAAGCGGTTATGAAGGCTCTTGCCGGTTGATGTTCCTTCCGGATTCCCTTGGCGATGGCATTCATCGTGATAAAATTCAGCTTATGTACATCGAAGAGACCATCCAGTTCATTCTGGAGACGCAGGCCAAACACGAAATTGCTATTCAGCAATCCGACGAGCGCTTTG
>JASHTR010000147.1 GCA_030040455.1 Terriglobia bacterium
CGCGTTTCCATTTGATATTGCAGCCCAGGCTGGGCTTCTGGGGGCTTGGGACCTCGCCTCCTGCCAGCACGGCTTCCAGAGCCGCTCGGAGATCCGCGCCCGTCGTTGGGCGCCCGTTGTTGGGCCGGCTGTCATCGAATTGGCCGCGGTAGACAAGGGAGCGATTGCGATCGAAAAGGTAAAAATCGGGCGTGCAAGCAGCGCGGTAGGCTTTGGCAACCTCCTGACTCTCGTCGTATAAATAAGGAAAAGTGTAGCCCACCTGCTTGATTTCTTCGGCCATTTTTTCCGGTCGGTCGTCCGGGTGGTTCTCGAAATCGTTGGCGTTAATTCCAACGATACCTGCTCCCCTCGCCTGGTATTCTTTCGCCAGCTCAGCGAACTGCGAGCGGATATGTTTTACATAAGGGCAATGGTTGCAAATAAAGGCTACCAGAAAGGCTGGCGCGTCCTTAAAGCTATCGGAGGAAATTTTTTTACCGTGCGGGTCAGGGAGATTAAAGAAGGGAGCCTTTGTCCCGAGCGGCAGCATGGTCGAAAAGGTTTCTGCCATTACCAACTCCTTTTGAAGATTTTTTTCTAACAACAAGTTGCTGAAAAACTCTTGCGGCGTGTCATTCCGGGGAGTTCATCACGACGTTACCCAAAGGCCTATTCAGCAAACTGCGGAAGGTCACGCCTTCTTTTTTGCGGCGAGCGACTGCATCACTTCTCGTTGCCGGGTGAGAGCTTCAGGGGCATGTTGTGAAATCCATTTCTCATATTTTCCCGCGGCAGCCTCGAGGTTTTTGCAAAAGAGCGGATTCTTCCACATTTCGCGGCAAGCCGGCGCCAACGGCTTGATTTTAGCCCAGACGCCATACATCTCGCCGTTATTCTCAAAAAACAACTCGTCATTAATCAGTCCGTGGTTCAGGATGGAGGCAGCCATTTCCCAATAACTCAGCAACATGCGAAAGAAAGCATTCTCCTGCGATCCGAAAGGGTAACGCTTCATCAAGTCCTCGAGCGAGTCGGCTTGGAACTCCCGATGAAACCATTCCCGCGCCTGCCGCAATTTCTCCTCGCGGCGCGCCTCGTAAAGGTGCAATAGAAGCTCTGCATCGTGGTGATCGAGGTGTTGCATTATCATTTTTTCTCTGCTCCTTTTATTACGATCGAAACGGGGAGGAAATGGCTGTCGCCCGTAGCGCCCTCGCGCATGAACAACCTGAGCATTGGCCGCGCCGGGGTAGCGTCAACTTCGTGCTTTTCGAAGGCTGTGGCTTTTCAGTGGAAATCGAAAGGCAAGCGTCGAGTTTCCAAAGACGGGAAACTGTGCGCTACCCATGGCTTGCCTTCTCCAGGAAGTAGCGGTGAATGGTTTCGTCTTCCGTCAGCTCGGGATGAAAAGTCGCAGCCAGCAGATTTCCTTGCTCGACGAGCACCGGGACGCCCTCCGCTCGCCCGAGCACGCGAACACGCGCACCCACGCGGCGAATAATCGGCGCGCGGATAAAGACCATTTCGATGGGGTGGTCAACCAGCTCCGGGCAATCACCCGCCCGCACGCTGCTGTCAACCTGCCGTCCGTAGGCGTTGCGCTCGACGGTGATATCCATAAGACCCAGACTTTCCTGCGTAGGATTAGAAACTTCCCGAGCCAACAGGATTGCCCCGGCGCAGGTCCCGAAGATGGGTTTTCCCTCTGCGACAAACTCCAGGATGGCTTTGCCCATCCCTTCGCCCGCAAAAAATTTGAGCATCGTGGTGCTCTCGCCGCCTGGAATGATGAGCGAGTTGATTTCAGAAAAGTCTGGCGTGTGCTTTACCAACCGCCAGGGCTGGCCAATGCGATCCAGCATCCTGCCATGCATCGCAAAGTCGCCCTGAAGAGCGAGGATGCCGGTGATGTTTTTGTGGTCGCCGTTCTTGCTCACTGATGCTTACGCGCCTGCCGATGAAATAAGCCGGGCTTTGAGAACAATCTCGGTGCCCGCGAGCGCTTTTGACACAGGGCAACCCTTCTTCGCCGCCTCGGCCAGCTCCAGAAACGTTGCTTCGCTGATCCCCGGCACCTCGCCCTCCGTATCGAGATCGATCCGGGTGATGGTAAAGCCCGAGTCAGTCTTCTCAAACTTCACTGCAGCCTTGGTATGGACGCGCTTCGGAGGATGTCCGGCGCTGGCAAGTTGGTGAGAAAAGGCCATCGAGAAACAGCCGGCGTGTGCTGCCCCAATGAGCTCCTCCGGATTCGTGCCCGGTCCGTTCTCCATGCGCGATTTAAAGGTGAACGGGCCTTCATAAGCGCCCGAACCCAGCTTCATTTTCCCTCCACCTTCAGACAAATTGCCCTTCCACTCGGCTTCTGCTGTCCTGATGGGCATAGGATGAACCTCCTCTTTGATTGCAGTAATTAGGTTTGGCCGTTGGGAGCACTACTCAGCCAACCAACAATTCGCGCCCGCCCGCTGCCACAGTGTGTGTACAAGCTGCCGTTGAGTAGAATCTTTCCTGGCTTTTCGCATCTCCCGCAAACCGCAGCAGTATCAGGATAACCAACCGGATTAACAGAGCGGGAGTGAGCCTTCGAGATCTGCCTTCTGATTTCTAGTTTCTTCCTTCTACCATCCCCGCGTCTGCAACAATTCCTTCTGGTCAAGCTTCGACACGTCGATGCCGCGCATGGCCTCCCCCACCTCTTCCGAGCACTCGGCGACGATGTGCGGCTCGTTGTAATGCGTGGTGGCGCGCACAATGGCCTTGGCGCGCTGGGCGGGGTCAGAAGACTTAAAGATCCCCGAGCCCACAAACGTCGCCTCGGCGCCCAGTTGCATCACCAGCGCGGCGTCCGCTGGCGTAGCGATGCCGCCGGCGGAGAAGTTTGGCACCGGAAGTTTCCCGTTGGCGGCCACCCACCTCACCAAGTCGAGCGGCGCTCCGAGTTCTTTCGCTTTGGCCATGAGCTCTTCCTCGCGGAGGGTCGTCAGCAGGCGCATCTCGCTGGTAATCGCGCGCAAGTGGCGCACCGCCTCCACAATATTTCCCGAGCCGGCCTCCCCTTTAGTGCGGATCATGGCGG
>JASHTR010000148.1 GCA_030040455.1 Terriglobia bacterium
CCGCCCCTTTTCCCAAGGCCAACTTGCTGGCCACGGGATATTACTTCAGCGCACGGAGCCAGCTCGCTGGCACAAAGCAGCAGCACGCGGCCGCGCTCCAAGGCTCCCGCATACCTAAAGAAGTGTTGGACGCACCACCCTGCCGCACGTGCCGGGCAGCGAGATCACGCCGCCCGCAAACTCCCTTATTCTCCCTATAACTTCTGGACTTTTATAGAGCAAAAATTGCACTCACGTGCCAGAAGTGGATTCACTATAGAACGACCTCACAACCTTTGCAATAGCATTTTGGGAAAAGAAAAGCAGCGGTGTGCCACGCAGCGCATAATAATCCATTGAGGATTACCAATGATAGTAACAACAAGCGCGGCGGCCTGTGGTCGCCGGTCTTTCGTCAGAAAAGGTCGTTACTTATGATTGGTCATCCTCCGTAAGTTAACAAGCGCAAAATCCCGCGCAAAACAAAAGCAAGTTGGAAGTTCCGCGGCGAATGCGGAGAGGGTGTCTTTGCGCTCCGTCAGGTGGGTTGACACTCCTGGTTGGCCGGCCCAAAATCTTTTTATGCGACCCTTGGCAACCTTCGCGGCGCTCCTGGTTTGGCTGTTGATGGTGGGAGTGCTGCCGATGCGCGGACAAAGCCACCAGTGGCCGAATGCTTCATTCAGAGATTGGGAGTATACTCCGCCGTCTGCTTCGAAATCGGTTGAAATCGGAAACTTCTATCTCCACAAGAAGGATTATCGTGGCGCGCTTAGCCGGTTCGAGGAGGCGCTGCGCACCGAACCCGGCTATGCCCCCGCTTACCTGGGGCTCGGCGAGGTCTATGACAGGACGGGGCGTAAGGAAGAAGCGTTGGGAGACTATTTGAAGTATCTTAACAGCCTGGTTTCCGATAGCGCAGCGGCTCACGCCAAAGACGCCCAGAGAGCGATTGCACGGCTGAAGCGAGAGCTAACTCCCGGACAAGTAAAATCGGCAGAGGCAGAGGCGGCGGCGGCCGAGAGGGCCATTGCCATCCGGCCGTGAGGACGCGCCAAAAAAACCTCAGACGTCATGCTGAGGCTGCTCGCTCTCATTCTGACTTGGTTTTTCCGCCTTATGCGCACCGCCGGGAGAATGCCCCTCGATCAGCAGGTCGGCTCCGCCTGAGATGCGCTGAAATAGGCGTCGAGAAGCTCGCTGGCTCGTGCGGCATCGCGTTCATGAACGAGCACATGAATGGGTTCCCCGGGCAGCATTTCCGCTGAATATTGCCCGGGCAGCACACACGGGATTCCTTCCGTCTCGAGCAGGTTCCGGGCAAGATCAGCGTGCATCACCGCCATGGGCCCGGTGAACACCCGGATGCGCATCAGCTTGGGTTCTGCGCTTCGCTCGCCCCTGCCTTCCATCCAACCCGGGCGGAGGAGAACATGGCAATCCATGCACTCTGCCGTCCCTTCACGATATTCAACGCCGCATTGGGGACAATAAGCCATTTTTCCCAAGGCCAGCTTGCTGGCTACGGGATACTCTTTCAGCGCCGCAAGCCAGCTCGCCGGCGCAAAGCGGCAGCACGCTGCCGCACTCCATGGCTCCCGCATACGTAAAGAAGTGTTGGACGCACCACACTAGCTCTCCGGCACGGGCGTAAAGATGACAGCCAGCCCACCGCCCGGAGCGAGATACGCTGAAAGATGGTCCCCCGCCTTTACCCGCTTCTTTGTGATACTCAGGCTTCCGGCATCCTCAGCGGCGTCCGGCCCGTCCGCGAAAATCTGCGCCTCGTAAGTTCCTGGGCCGAGGAAATCCAGCGGGATATCGAGGTTGTGCGGCGTCCAGTTGGTCATGCTGCCCAGGTACCAGCGGTTGCCTTTTTCGCGCGCGAGGGTGACATATTTGCCTGGGTTGCCATTCACCGCGCGCGTTTCGTCCCATACGGTTGGCACTTGGTCGAGAAAGGCCATGCCGGGATGGCGATCGTATATTTCCGGATAATCCGAGAGCATCTGGAGCGGGCTGAAGAACACCACGTACATGGCAAGCTGGTGCGCGCGTGTGCCCTGGCACATGGGGTTCACTTCCCGTGGCCTGAACTGGGCCTTGGTGGCGTTGTTGAAGCAGCCCGGCGTGTAATCCATGGGTCCCGCAAGCATTCGCGTGAAAGGAAGAATGACGTCGTGGTAGGGCGTGCAGCGATACGTGGACTTGCTGTATTCCATACCCAATACGCCTTCGCGCGTGAGTTGGTTCGGATAGGTGCGTCGCATCCCGGTAGGTTTGAACGCGCCGTGGAAGTCCACCACCAGGTGATACCGCGCTGCGGCTTTAGCGACCCGGTAATAGAAATTTACCATTTCCTGGCTGTCGCTATTCATAAAGTCCACTTTGACGCCCGCAACACCCCATTGGTGAAAGAGCGGGAAAGCAGCGCTCATCTGCCGCTCGACGGATTTCCAGTGCATCCACAGGAGCACTTTCACGTGGCGCTGCCGGGCAAAGGCGAGGATTTGCGGCAAGTCCACGTCAGAATTCCAGTGCGTGATGTCGGCATTTTCCCAGCCACCGCCCTGACTGGAGCGGGCCGCCCAGCCGGCATCGATGAGCATATAAGGGAGATGATGATTGGCGGCGAATTGGATGTAATGCTCCAGCGTCGGCGTATTCATGGCGGGCTTGAAATTAACTCCGGTGTCATAATGGCCGGACCACCAGTCCCAGGCGGTTTTGCCTGGTTCAATCCAGGAGGTATCCTTGAGCGCGCACGGAGGGTTCAGGTCCAGCACCAGGTCTTCCGTCGTGTCAACCAGCCCGCCGGATTGCGAATTGATCACGATCACGCGCCAGGGAGTGGCTTTAGGTGTTTGCGCGATCACGGCCTCACCGGGATGTTCGGGCAACGGCGCCAGCTTGCTGGCGAGCGCGTTGGGAATTCCCTTCGCGCCGCCCACGTACATTCCGGCGTAATCTTCAAGGTCGGCCTCCGTCAAAGCCATCCAGGGACCATCGGGCGCCTGGATCAGCAATGGAAGCCCGATCACGGACGAAGGCTGAATGTCATCAATGGACACGGGGTTGAATTCCGCCTCGTAAGCAGTGGTGAACTCTCCGAGGTTCAACGCGAAAGCGGAGTCCTTCTCCGCGAAGTAAAAGCCCGTCTCTTCCTCTGCTAAAGCGAACTGGCCCAGCGCCGCTTGCCGGGGGAGGAAGTAGCGGAAGGCCACGCCTGAATTGTAGGTGCGAAAGATGAGATCAACGCGGCGATGCGGAGCGGCGCGTTCCCGCAAATGGACGGTAAGCTGGTTGTAATGGTCGCGGATCCTGAGATTGTCATTGATCCGATCCTGCCAGGCTGAGTCGTGCGAAATCAGGCCGCTGCTCGAGACGACGAAATCACGGTCCAGCGCTGGCGCGTTTGCGAACTTCAGGCCGAGCGGTGAATCAGCAAGGACTTGCCGCCCTTGATACGAGACTTCATAATAGGCCCGCTCGCCGGGCGCGTAAGGCGCGGGCAAGCTCTTGAGCGCAAAGGTTAACACAATTTTGCGATCCGGCGAGGGAACGGTAAAGCCCTGCGGGAATGCGCAGGGCATCATCGTGCCAACCAGGCAGGTCACCAGAACGATTCTGCGCTGAATGTTGCGCATCGCTTTTAGAGTCTGCGTAATGTTCTCGGCCGTGTCATTCCGACCTGGAACCTGCTACGCCAGATATTTCAAGCTCTCTCGAATCAGCATGTGAGTCCCGGCAAACGGGTCGCCGAAATCCGTGTCATACTCCATCGAAAAGTAGCCGCGATACCCTGCGGCCTTGGCGATGCCAAAGACTTGCTCCAGATTCACCTTGCAGGCTCGGTGGTGGCTATCGTTGACCGCATCTTTGACGTGGCTCATGTTGTAGGCGTGGCGAAACATTGTCTTGAGCGCGCTTTCGTTGAAGGCAGGTCCTTTTACTGCGTCGTTGCCGAAATCCGGCAGGCTGCGCAGATACGGATTGCCCACCTTTTCGATGACTTTCGCAATGAAGAACGGGTCCTGCGTAACCGGATTGTCATTCTCCATGTTGATGACGATGTTTTTCCGCGCACCGTATTCCGCCAATGCCCCAAAGCTTTCCGCACAGCGGTCCACGTCCGGGGTAAGCTGATGGGACTCTCGCATCTGCGGGCGGACGCTCG
>JASHTR010000149.1 GCA_030040455.1 Terriglobia bacterium
ACCCAGCGTAAAGGTGAGAGCATTCAACGTTAAAGGGTCATAGCGTTCGGCTCCTTGCTTCAACAGGACGGTGTAATAGGCGAATGCCAATCGCCCAGCGAGCAAAAGCATGTCTCCTGTCCAGCTGGTTCCGGTTGCTTTGGAAGGCTTGGCAATCGTCAGCACTGCAACGCCGCAGAAGGCGATGACCATGCCCAAAGTTTTGACAGCGGTCAAAGACTCCATGTGCAGCGCGCAGGCAAGCGCCAGAACCACAACGGGTCCCAGCGCGACAATCAGGGCCGTGTGCGCCACCGAGGTTTTGGCAAGCCCGCCCAGGTAAAAAACCTGATTCAGGGTTACGCCGTTCAGCCCGGCAAGCCCCATAAAGATCCACTCATGCCGCGTCAGATGAAAGCGGGGCCAGCCACGCAATGCGATGAAAGCGAGCCAAAACCCAAGGTCTGCTCCCACCACGCGCAGCTCCGCCAGGGCCATCGGGGAAAAGCCACGCAGGGCAAACTTCCCCGCCACCGCGTTGGCAGCCCAGAAAAACGTGACCCAAAGCATGAGGACGTTCATGAAGCCCATGCCGCGGGCATGCTTATTTACTAAAAATGAATCAGGAGAGCTTCCCACCGGACTATTGGAATCGTTCCTTTCGGACCGTGGCTTTCTCGATGCGGGGAAGATCGGGCGTGTAGCCCAGACCCGGGCTGCGGGGGACAGGAATGACGCCGCACGGCGTCACCGCGACCTCCGGTTGGATGATATCCTCTTCCCAGTAACGGCGGCTCGCAGAAACGTCTCCGGGAAGCGTAAAGCCGGGGAGGCTTGAAAGGGCGATGTTGTGGGCGCGGCCAATGCCGGATTCGAGCATTCCTCCACACCACACCGGCACGCCGGCTTGGCGGCACACGTTGTGAACCTCGCGGGCCGACGTATAGCCGCCCACGCGGCCCAACTTGACGTTGACAATCCTGCACGCGCCAAGGCTGATCGCCTTTCGCGCGTCCTCCGCGCTGTGAATGGATTCGTCCAGACAGATGGGAGTTGAGAGGTCTTTTTGCAGGCAAGCGTGATCCACCATGTCGTCCCATCCCAGCGGCTGCTCCACCATCATCAGGCCGAAGTGGTCCAAAAGCTTGAGGCGGGGCAAGTCCGCGAGCGTATAGGCCGAGTTGGCATCCGCCATCAGCTTGATCGATGGAAACCGCGAGCGAACGCGTTCCAGAACCTCAATATCCCATCCCGGCTTGATCTTCACCTTGATACGCTGATAGCCAGCCTCAGTTTCGCGAGCGATTTTCTCCAGCAGGTCTTCCACACGCTCCTGGATACCAATTGAAACTCCGCAAGGGATCTCATCGAGCGTGCCTCCCAAGAGCGTGGCAACCGAAATCCCCTTGGCCTGGGCCTCGATATCCCACAGGGCGTTTTCGAGAGCTGCTTTCGCCATGGGGTGGCCCCGCACGGGGCGGAAGCGCGAGGCGAGATCCGAAGGGGTCAGCCAGGGCCGTTCAAGCGCCCAGGGAATGAGGAAGTCGCGCAAGATGTGCCATGCGGTTTCCGGTGTCTCGTAACTGTAAAACGGATTTTCGCCGCAGGTCACCTCACCCCAGCCAGTGAGACCTTCAGCGTCAGCGCGCACCAGCACGATGCGGCGAGTGGTGGTGCGGCCAAAGCTGGTCTCAAAAAAGTGAACCAGAGGCATACGGAGCTCAAGGAGTTCTATGCTTGAAAGCTTCATCATCTGACCCGCGAAAGGCCACTGCGAGAAAAATGCTCGCCCGGCCTACCCTTTCACGATCGAAGCCACCGCTCTTTCTCTTTCGGAGGGGACAGCGCGCTTGGAGCCAGCAGCCTGCGCCTCCAACTCGGCCATATCCAGCACGATCACCTTTCGCAGCTCCAGGCGCAGGATGCCTCGATCGACAAACCGGCGCAGGTTGCGCGAAACCAGGTCCCGCACGGTCCCAATTTCCGCCGCAATCTCCTGGTTGGTCTCCTGGAGAGGAAACTCGATGCCGCGCCGCGCCCGTACCCCTTCGGTGAGCGCGCGGTCGCGTAGAAAGCGCGCCAGGCGATGACTCACTTCTTTCAGCGATAGTTCTTCAACCAGGGTGGTTAAGTAGCGGAATCGCCGCGCCAGCGTCCGGATCACGGCGAAAGCGACTTCAGAGTTCCGGCGGCATAAATCCAGGAACTCGCGCTTCGGCAAAAACAGCAGCGTCGAGTCCTCCATCGCCGCGGCGGAAGCCGGAAAATTCCCGCCGTCAAATAGGGGCAACTCCGCCACCGTCGAGCCGGCACGGTCGATCCCCAACACCTGCTCGCGCCCGCTTTCCGCCATCTTGAAAACCTTGATCGCGCCCGATTGGACAACGAAAAGCCCTTCGCAGGCTTCGCCTTCGCTGAAAAGGATTTCGTCTTTGGCGAGCCGCCTCACCGCGCAGTGGCTTGAAAGTGCCGCAAGCTCGCCTGCGGGCAATGCCGCAAGGAAGGCGACCCGCCGTAAGGTGTCTACAGAATCGAGCAACGCCATAGACTCATCCTAAGGCCTGACGGGCGCGAGCCACAAGCCTCGGCGGACTTATGGTAGTCCGAGGTATGGGCACGATTTAATTCATGGCGTACAGGCAGGCACCTGGGCAGGCAAGGCGGTAACGCGAATCCCGGGGCCGGCGGAGAACTTCGATGTGGACCCAGGCTTTCCCGCTCTTCATAAAACCCAGTCGATTCGCGGCTGCCCGTGAGACGTCCAGAAGACGTCCCGGGATGAAGGGTCCGCGATCGTTGATGCGGAGGACAAGTGAACGATGGTTTCTAAGGTTGGTGACTTTGATTTTTGTGCCCAAGGGAAGATTCGGATGAGCGGCGGTCATCGCGTCCATATTGAAGGTTTCACCGCTGGCAGTCAGGCTGCCTTGGCTTTCTTCGCCGTACCAGCTCGCCAGCCCGTCGCTTAATCCCGTGGGTCCCAGTTTTCGCGCGCAAATAGGGACAAAAGTGTGCTGACCCGCACGCGAAGGAGGTGATATGGCAACGAATGCCGCCACCCCAAGTCCAACAACGACCTTTAACATTCAACCTCCACAATGAACTATCATTACTCCCGCCTTAACATAAGAAATCGCGCTCAACTCTCCGGTGAATTATCTTGTCAAGGGGTAGTAACTCCTATATTACCCTATTTTGTATTTTTTTCAACCGCAAAATTTCAGCGCAGTCAGAATGCCTCAGAAGCTGTCGAGATTTCGGGACAGACCTGCTGAAGTCTCCGAGCGGCATCCGCCAGCAGGGGCCTATCCCACGCTTCACGACGAGGGGCGCGCGGATGCGGCTCGTCGCTGTCAAGCCCTCCGGTGATCTTTAGAAAGATCGCCGCCGCGTGCTTGTAGGCAGGAACGGGGTCGCGGAATGCCACCCACCCGAGATACTGGATTGCGTCCCGCAACTCCAGGTAACCGGGATCTCCTTCTGCCCAGGCCCGATCGCGCGCCCGGAAGGCTTCGGGGGCAAAGGTGGAAAGACCCAGAAGATAATCGCATCCGTATTCGATCATGTCTGCCGCAAGGTCGTTGCCAGAATAAATGGCGAATTCCGGGCGGGCGAGATCGCGCAGGCGGACCCGCTCAAGCTCAGTGAGGCGATCGAGCGACGAGTGCTTGAGTCCGAGGCACTGGGGCATATCCATGAGCGCGCGAAGGACCGGCTCGGAAAACATCATTCCGTTGGGATTAAACATCGAGCCCAGCTCAAAGGCCAGAAATTTGCCCGCTGCACGCGCGATTTTGCTGAAAAAGCCGATTAATCCCCGGTCACTGAGGGTTGCCGTGTAACCGGAAGGGAAGATAATCGGCACTCCGCCGGCTTCCCGAATTAACACGCACTCCCGCGCGTAGCCCGCCACGCCCGCCTCCTTGCCTTTTGCCGGCAACGCTCCGGCAATGAATTCTCCCCGGTTGCGCGTGATCCCGGCAGTCCATTTCAGGATGCGCAGCTTTTCCGCCGGTGTGAGCAAGTCGGCATAGCCGGTGTCCATGTTTACTGCCACGCGAAGCCCGGCGCTGAGCGTACGCTCCACGTGATGGTGAAAGCCGACCTCATCCATCCGGCCATCCCGTCGGTAGGGCAGAAGGACGGCGCTGACGCCGGCCACCTTGCGTCGCGGCTTCGACATCCGTTGAACGTCTTCCAAGGTCAATGTCATGGCATGTTACGCCTTTTCCCGGACCTCTGCTGGCCCCAGCGTTAGCCTCGCTTTGAGGGCTTTGAGCTCCTGCGCCTCGGGCCGGGCTTTGTAGAAGGGATCAAGCGGATAGCAACCAGAAATCAAGCCATTGCGAGGCCCGTTTGTGCAGTCGCTGAACGTCCGGCAGATTCGCTTGTGATCGAGCCGTCCCTTGGTCAGCACGTCGGCTGGAAGCTCAGGATACGAAAGCATCATGCGGCCAAGCCCCACGAAGTCCGTCCACCCTTCGCGCACCGCAGCTTGCCCAATATGCGGCAGAAAATTCTGAAAATAGGTCCAGCCAGTGGAGACGATTACCGCGCCCGCAGCGCTCGCTTTCAACTCGCGCGCTGCAGAGATTAGCCGCGCAGCTCCCGCAAGCGGGTCCTCCGGCGGCAGGTAGCCGTCGCAAGGTGGGAAGAGCGCCGGCCGCGAGAGGTGAGGAGCATAGTAAGGACTGCTGGCGGTGACATTGACAAGATGGACGCCGCGGGCGGCCAGCATCTCGAGCAAGGCGGCAGCTTCGCTAAGATCGGGATGAGTGGGCCTCGAGCTTTCCACGCCAAATCCCCAGGTGTAAGGGCGGAAGCCTTCCACCGCAAATCCCTGCCCCGTTTCCGCGTCCTTGGCGAAAGGAATCGAGTCGTAAACGCTGAGGCGAACCCCGATCTCAAGACCCGGCGCCTGGTCGCGCACCGCTCGAATCAACTCGCAAAGGAAACGCGCGCGGTTTTCGAAGCTTCCGCCATACGGGCCGGGCCGATGGAAAGCACTCAAAAATTCATGTCCAAGATACCCGTGGCAATGCTTCAGATCGACAAAATCGAAGCCTACGTCTTGCGCGAGCCGCGCCGCTCTTCCAAACGCCGCAACGATGCGCTCGATTCCCGCATCGGACACGGGCTCATGGCGCTCGGCCATGTGAAATTTCCTGTCGAGAATCGGATGCCGGTATGCAACCACGGGTTCCAGCAGATCCTTCTGGCGAGGTCTCGAGAAGCGACCCGAATGCGTGAGTTGAAGTCCAAAGACGAGATCGTCCGTGGTTCCGAAAAGCTCATGATGCGCCTCGATCACCTCGCGGCGAAGTGCTTCAAACCCGGCAGCCGTCCGCTCATTGAGCAGTAATTGATGGGGGTTGGCGCGAGCCTCCGGCAACACCGCGATGGCCTCGCCACCCCAGATGAACTTGGCTCCGCTTCGGGCAAAGCCCAGCCATCGTCGGCGGGTAAGGTGGGAAGGGCGGCCGTCCGCTTCTCCGTCCCATCCCTCCATCGGCTGAACGGCAAAGCGGTTGCCCACACGCCGCCGTCCGCCATGCCATGGAATTTCAATGGGCTGCGCGAGAGGCGAAGCCGCGCCGGTCAATATCCCTTCATCGACCGGAACGCACCAGCCGAGGCTCGAAAGATGCTCTTCAAGCGCATGAGAACTGCGGAAACTTGCCACCCGCGGGTAATTGCCCATTCTGGAGTGAGACTAACATCTCCACCCCTCCTTGTAAACCGCGCTCCATTTCAGATACACTCGCCGTTCGCATGGGACGTGAAACCTTGAACGGCGCTTCTGAAACACTCTGTCGCCGCGAGCAATGGCACGCCATCGCCGCTAGCTTCATGGGGTGGACGCTTGACGCCTTTGATTACTCCACTGTTGTTTTTCTGGTGGACCGCCTTGCCACGCAGTTCGGGGTAACTAAAGGGGCCATCATCTTGAGCCTCGCAGCGACACTCGCTATGCGCCCTGTAGGAGCGTTGGTCTTCGGACTCTTTGCCGACCGCTACGGGCGGCGCGTCGCCCTCATGTCAAACATCCTTTGCTATTCTGTTCTCGAGCTGCTGTGCGGATTCTCCCGAAGTTACACGGAGTTTATCCTGCTGCGTACCTTCTATGGAATCGGTATGGGTGGGGAATGGGGGGTCGGCGCCTCCTTGGCGATGGAGACTGCCCCCAAGCGCTGGCGCGGGCTTTTCTCCGGTGCTCTGCAATCCGGGTGGGCGGTGGGGTATCTGCTGGCTGCCGTCGCAGCGCGCTTCATTCTTCCCGCCTGGGGATGGCGCGCCATGTTCTGGGCAGGAGGCGTGCCCGCGTTGCTGGTGCTCTACGTGCGCGCGAGGGTCCCGGAGCCGGAGGCCTGGAAGGCAAATCGCGTCCAAAACACCGGCGCGATTCTCAAAACCATTACGCGCGACAGCAAGAGTTTCATCTATCTGGTTCTCCTGATGACCCTCATGATGTTCCTCTCTCACGGAACACAGGATCTTTATCCCGACTTTTTGAAGTCAGCACATCACATCGCGGCGAAAACAGTCGCTTCCATTGCCATCCTCTACAATTTTGGCGCTATCCTGGGATCCGTCCTGTTTGGCCAGTTCTCGGAAAAATATGGTCGACGGCGAGGCATGACTGTCGCCCTGGTTCTGTCCCTGGTAGTTATCCCGCTGTGGGCCTTTGGCCGATCCGCCGCCTCTCTCGCCCTCGCCGCCGTTCTGATGCAAATGGGGGTTCAGGGCGCCTGGGGCATCATTCCCGCACACTTGAATGAGCTCGCGCCGGCCTCCTCTCGCAGCCTTCTTCCAGGGCTGGCATACCAACTGGGGATTCTGATCGCCGCGCCGACGAACACCTTTGAATACGCCCTCCGTAATCGCCTCGGCTATGCATGGGCACTTTCGGCGTTTGAACTCGCAGTGATTGTGATGGGAATGATCGTGATCAATCTGGGAAGAGAACGGCGAGGGTTAGATTTCACGGAGCTTGCCTCAAGGCAGGGCGCGTCGTGAAGAAGCCGCCACAGGTTGAATTCGCTTCAATCGGATGGGGAAAATAAGGATCGAGCACGGGGTGGCACCGGCGATTTCGTAACCGGTCCGGGCCCTCGACCGGAGACAGGATGCGGGTACACCTCAAGAAAACAACAAAGGCCCCCCTCCTTGGCGACCTTTGCTTCGAACCGAGGGTTTGAGCTTTGCGGCCGCAACGGGCTGAAAGCCCGCGCGCGTCGACTCATCCCTTCAACGCGAGATGAGCCATCCGCGTATTTACTTTTCAGCAAATACCTTGCGGCGAAGTAGAAACGCCAAACCCAGAAGCCCAATGCCAAACAGGGTGAGTGAAGCCGGCTCCGGGGCATTGGAAATAGAGAAATTCTCTTGCTCTCCGGATATCCCCCCATTCCCTGAGTTGATGTCCGTCATAACGTCAATCGTCGAGGTGCCGCTGAAGTCGTTCGAGACACCAAGCTGAGTTGAACTGCTTGAAAGGCTTACTTGCGTCCCACCCGTGCAGCCGTTGGAGAACGAGCCTCCTAAACACTCCCCTTCCGTGGCGGTGGCAGATCCAGTGGCAACGGCGGAAAGGCTGCTGTCCGTAATCGGGCCCCCCGCTTCTACCATTACGACGTAATCAATCTCGACATCCTGACTGCCTCCCGGCGGGGAGATCGGCAGACCGACGTTAAACAAGAGCCCGGGATTGCTTGATGATGTGATCGGCGTTACGCCACTGTTGAGCACGTCGGTCCCTATCGAGGTCGGGGACGGGACGACGACAAAACCGGAAAACAAAAGATTGCCCACCGTGCAGCCAGTGGTTCCCAAGCTTACATAGGAGCTCAGGCTTCCAGCCACACAGGCCGCGGGCACGGAGTCAGAAAGCGCCAGACCCGAACACGTCAATACCAGCGCCGCAATCAGAATAGCTTTCTTCACAAGAGTATTCCTCCTTTTGGTAATGACTTAGTTGGTAATTTAAGGTTCTATAATTCTCTTGCCTTTGTTAAGATAACCTTACATGAACAGTATTACGTTATCGCTCCCGGTAACGGCCTATCCCCAACTAAGAATAAGCACGTTACGCACCAATCCCGGTTCCTGTAACCTATTGAAATAAAATGGATTGCAAACTGCATCTGCCCTTTTGAAGCGGGGTGCTGTAAAGAATTTCACATTAAGAGAAATTAATTTCCTTGCCCTTCCGACGAGAGTCAGTAGCGTCGCGACACCCACGATTCATGGAAATTACGTTCAGGTCACTCCCGCGCAAGCCGAAATCCGCCATCAGGGGCCCCGCCTTCACGGGGGTGGCATGTCAGGCTTGGCTCAGAAATACTAGCCTATTG
>JASHTR010000150.1 GCA_030040455.1 Terriglobia bacterium
TGAAGCCTTCGGCGCCGAGATCAACTCCCCACCGTCCATGGACGATGGTGCCCCAGAAGGAGGCGTCCGGCGTATTCTCGTTACCATAGGAAGTGTCCAGCGAGAATTCCGAGTGTGTTGCCTGACGGGTGATAATATTCAGGACGCCGCCGAGCGCGTCGCTGCCGTAAAGGTCAGACGCCCCGCCTTCTGCCACCTCAATGCGCTCCACCGCTTCTGCAGGGACACGGTCCCAGTAGACCCACGCGCCGAATGGATCGTTCAGAGGAAGACCATCCTCCAGCACCAGGGATCGGCTGTCCCCGCTAGCCCCTACGCCGAGGAGAGAAACCCCCTGCGTCGTCGGGTTGGCGGCGCGACTTCCGGAACGACGATAAAGCGAAAAGCCCGGAATTTCGCTGAGCTTGTCGTCCAGCGTGAGCGCCGCAGCATCCTCCAGTTGCTGTTGGGAAAGCACCACCACGCTTCCGGCGGTTTGGCTTGTCAGCTCCTCGGTGCGCGTTGCCGTCACGTTGACTTGCTGCGCCAAATGGGCCAAAGAAAGCGCAATAAGAATTGTCGAGGTTGGTTTTCCTCCACTGTTCCAGGCACGGCGCGTTACCGCAAAACCGGCTGCGCGAACGGTGAGCGTTCCCGCGCCGGTCGCGAGATCCTGAAAGACAAAATGTCCTCCCTGGTCGGTGAAGCGCGAAATGGAGAAACTTCCGCTGCGGAGCCGGACGCTTGCCCCTGCTACCGGGTTTCCCGTTGGATCCTGAACCGTGCCTTCCAGCCGGAACCGCCCCGCCGCCGCCCCTAAGCAACAAAGCCCCAATAAGCAGAGGCACAAGGAAACAGCCATAGTTTTCAGGGAAAGCTCGGCCCGTTTTCGGACCTGACCCGCGACTTCGCCGCTTGATGCGCACGAAACCAAGGCATCGCTTCTCCCTTCCCGGCCGTCCTTTGCGGCTTTGCACAAGGCTTCTTGCCCGTCTTCTAATCTGCTCATAGCCTCTGAGTGGGGGGATAGGAACACCCGATCTCCATGAATACGTCCGTTCGTCTGGGGGTGGTCATCTGAGTTATCTCCAGCTCCCAGCCTAACGTAGCATGAACGTGGAACAGACATGAACATTTCTCAGGCTTCCATCCGGTCTTCGAGAGGCCTGAAGAAGCGGAAATAAAGATATATATTACATGCCATGACGACGGCGTAGGCATAAAAAGGCAATCCCACGTCCGCAATGTCGAACATATAGCCGGTGAAGCTGATCGCGCCCGAGGAGGCCGCGAGACGCGCCACCTGGTTGATGCCGAGCGCGCGCCCAACCTCGTCAAAGCTGACCATTTCAGTAATCGCGGCTTGTTGCACGGGCAAAGCCATCACGCGCAGAGCCGGCGTAACGAAGTAAATGAGCAGCGCGATGATGAAAAAATGCGTGAGCGGCAGCAATATCAACAGCCCTGCTCCCAGCCCCCGAGTCAGGGCTACGGTTCCGACGAATCCCCAGAGCCTCTCGAGGTAGGTTGCCAGGAGGAGCGCGACGGAACCCAGAAAGCCGGCGATGAACCCGTATACGGACATTTGCGACTTCGGCACGTGGTAGACGATCACAAAAAAAGGGATCAGGAAAGGGATAACGAGGCCGGAGGCGAATCCATTCAGCGCGCCGGTAAGGCTGAACTTGCCGATAACTCCCTTGCTGCTCAGATGGCGGATGTTTCCCCGATATTCGCGAAACTTTACCGGACCCAGGCCCGCGATCCCGGCGAAGGAGACGAGCGTGGCGGCAAGAAAGACGTCGTGGACGGTGAACAGGCGCGCCGTGAGCGCGCCCACCGCCGCGAAAGTGCCGCCCATGAACGTGAAGAGCGAAAAGATGAAGGTCCGATTTTCAGAGGTTGTCAGATGAGCGAGCGTCACCACTTGAACGGGCTGCGCGGCCCCTCCTACGCCGCCTCCGGTGAGCGATCCGGTTGCCGAATAGCCACCCACCATCGAGGCAATGAAGAGCACCCAAAGCCTCCCCGAAGTAAACATCAGCAGGGAGCTGAGTGGCAGGAGAAGGCCGACGGCCACCAGCGCCCGTTTCTGCCCCCAGACGTCAGCCAGAAAGCCAACCACCAGACCCAGGCCCGCCGTCGCCAGCGCGGCCGCCGTGTAAAGCAATCCCAGCACCAGCGCCGAGCGGTGAAGCGAGGTCAGGACCAGATAAGGGAAGGCAATCGCGATCATTCCTGCAGCGACGCTGCGAGACATGCGAAACACCGCAAGCAAAAAAAGGGACTGGAAGGTTGTCATTTATCCTTGATCTTCTTGTTATAGGCGTCTGGGGCCAAACGTCGGCAAAAACTGCGAGACTCTGTAGATGACAGGCGGGGCGGGGCGCTGCTTGCTGCGCCCTGCCGCTGCGTCCTTATGCCGGGCGCAGTGGTAGCCACGACGAATTTGTTTTTTTGATTTCCTCTTGGGCCTATAGGAAAAGCCCAGGGCGAGGAAAAACGCTCGCTGTGGCTACCAAGTTCCTTCGGGGCGCAGCCAGCAGCGCCCCGACACTATTTTCGGGCGAGCCGGAGGCTCATGGCGTTGCCTTGCTGCCTCACTCAGCTCTTTCCAGACCGCTCGAGGCCCACTTCTTTTTCTTTAAGCGCCTTGATCCGGTCGCGGAACCGGGTCGCCTTCTCAAATTCAAATCGCTCGGCTGCATCGCGCATCTGCCGCTCAAGGCCGGCAATCACCTCGGCAAGCTGATCCTCGGGAATCTCTTCTCCGGCTTCGTCAATTTCCGGCAGCGGGACGTAATCCGCCTCCACGATGCCGGCGAGCTCCATCTCGACGGGCTTCACAATAGTTTCCGGCGTGATTCCGTTTTCTTCATTATATTGGAGCTGCTTGGCTCGCCGCCGGTTGGTTTCTCCGATCGCGTATCGCATGGAGTCCGTATTTTGATCGGCGTAGAGGATGGCTTTACCGTGGAGGTTGCGCGCCGCGCGCCCCATCGTCTGGATCAGCGAGCCGCCCGACCGGAGAAACCCCTCCTTGTCGGCGTCCAGCACCGCCACCAGCGAGACCTCCGGCAGGTCCAGGCCCTCGCGCAGCAAATTGATTCCGATCAACACGTCAAACTCGCCCTTGCGGAGATCGCGCAGAATCTTGACGCGATCCAGGGTTTCGATTTCCGAATGCAGGTAGCGGCACTTCACGCCGACTTCTCCATAGTATTCGGAAAGGTCCTCCGCCATCCGCTTGGTGAGCGTGGTGACAAGCACCCGTTCCCGTGCTTCCGCGCGCTTGCGGATTTCTCCCAGCAGGTCGTCAATTTGGTTGCGGGTGGGCCGCACCTCGATTTCCGGATCGACCAGTCCCGTGGGCCGGATCACCTGTTCCACCACGATGCCGGAGGTCTTGGTCAGCTCGTAAGGGCCCGGAGTGGCCGAAACAAAAACTACCTGCCCGGTTCGATGCTCGAACTCTTCGAAGGTGAGCGGACGGTTATCCAGCGCCGATGGCAGGCGGAAGCCGTAATCCACCAGCGTCTGCTTGCGCGAGCGGTCGCCGTGATACATGCCGCGAAGCTGCGGCACGGTCTGGTGACTCTCGTCGATGAAGATGAGCGTATCTTCGGGAATGTAGTCCAACAGTGTCGGCGGTGGCTCGCCGGGAAGGCGCCCGGAAAGATGGCGTGAATAGTTCTCAATGCCGTGGCAGTAGCCCATCTCCTTCATAATCTCCACGTCGAAGAGGGTGCGCTGGCGAAGCCGCTGCGCCTCCACCAGCTTGTTCTGCTTCTCCAGCTCCTTTTGCCACCAATCGAGCTCGGCGAGGATGCGCTCGATGGCGGTCTCGCGCTGCTCGGCTGGCATCACGTAGTGCGTGCGGGGATAAATGGGCAGGCGCGTTAAATTTTGCTTCACCTGTCCGAGAAGCGGATCGATCTGGGAAAGCGATTCCACCGCATCTCCCCACATCTCGATGCGGAAGGCATGATCTTCATACGTAGGATAAACTTCAATCACGTCACCACGCACCCGAAACGTGCCCCGGCGGAAGTCACCCTCCGTCCGCTCATACTGGATGTCCACCAGGCGTCGCAAAATATCCTGCCGCGAAATCTTCTGGCCGCGTTCGAGCAGCACCAACATCCCATAATAGGCCTCGGGCGATCCTAAGCCGTAAATGCAGCTCACGCTCGCCACAATCAGGCAATCACGCCGCTCGAAAAGGGAGCGCGTGGCGGACATGCGCAGCTTATCCAGCTCATCGTTAATGGTAGCCTCTTTTTCAATGTAGACGTCGCTTGCCGGAACGTAAGCTTCCGGCTGATAGTAGTCGTAGTAGCTCACAAAATATTCGACGGCATTCTTGGGAAACAGGGTGTGAAATTCGTGGTAAAGCTGCGCTGCCAGCGTTTTGTTGTGGGCCAGCACCAGTGCCGGACGGTTCATCGTCTCAACGATCTTTGCCATCGTGAACGTTTTGCCGGAACCGGTCACGCCGAGCAGCACCTGGTGCTTCTCGCCTTCCTTCACGCCGCGCACAAGTTGCTCGATCGCCGTTACCTGGTCTCCGCGAGGCTGATAACGCGAAACAACGTTGAAGTCCATTACTCTCTATCTTAGCGCTAATACCGTTTACCCGGCAGGTCGTTTATGGGAGATTGTAGCGCGACATCGCGGCCGCAACCGAAGGAGCTGTCATTCTGAGTGAGCGCAGCGAGCGAAGAATCCCTGCATTTTTGAGGCTTAGCGTGTAGTGCGGAGTTGTTTTTCAACTCCGCGGCCTTTTCAATTTTGGATTTGCAATTTGGGATTGGTAAAGAAGTGGT
>JASHTR010000151.1 GCA_030040455.1 Terriglobia bacterium
TGCAACTTCGAATGCCTTAGCGACTTGGCCTCGTGGTTCGCCTAGAGCCCTTTACTATTGTCGCCTGAACTCGTATGCCACGCAACAGCTATTTGCCCAAGAATCACGTCAAAGTCGCGCCTGTATGGAGTGCAGGTTCAACTAAACCAGAAACTAGAAACCAGAAATTAGAGAGTCACGCCAAAGTGGCGTCTGTTTGGAGTGCGGGAGCAAGCTCCCGCACTCCATAGGTGCTTCGCACCAGCGGCGCTGTGCAATTACGCTTCTGGGACTTTGACGCGATCTTGCTATTTGCCCCAGAATCGCTCGGTCGCGATTCTGCGGAAAGAGTTCGTTGACACTGCAAATACTCGCTGCTACGATAAAAATTCAATCCTGGCGTGGCGTTGCTGGACGCCATGATGTGCCGGGAAGCCAGGTTTATCCCCAAGCGACTTCTGAATTCCACGGTCCCCGTCGTCTAGCCCGGCCTAGGACACCGCCCTTTCACGGCGGTAACACGGGTTCAAATCCCGTCGGGGACGCCAATCACATCAACAACTTGCGCTGCTGAAGGACTTTTTCATACGTCCGTTTTGTTCCAATAACAGCGGTGCTCTGTTTTCCGTTGTTGTTGTCGAGCAGCATGTCCACAATCCGGCCCTGCACCTTCCGCTTCAGGTCGGTCACGGCCTGCGCGAAATCCGTGACACACGCCGAGGGAGCGTCTGCAGACGTTCGATGGTATCCGGGTATCGAGTGACAAGTTCCACAAATGTTGCCGCAAGCGGGCTGACCTGTCCACCCTGCTCCCACTTTTCTACCGTGCGTGGGCTGACGCGGAGCATGTTCGCCCACACCGTGCGGGAGACGTTAAACTTCTCGCGGGCTGCAACAAAGAACTCTGCGCCAGGAGATTCCTCCACCTTGGGGATTGCGACTGAGTGCGTGTGAAGCGTGACCTTGCGCTCGCGCTGGGCCTTCATCGCATTTACGCCTTCCATCAACTCCGCGAACAAATTCCGCTTGGTTGCATCCTGTTTTTTCATTTCCTGTTCCTGGCCTTTCGTGCGGCTCGTTCCGCTTCGAGTGCCCGTTTGAGTTGGCATTTTTCCTCTTTCGTCAGGTCAGCAGCTTCGTCTTTGTCATAAAGCGTCAACCGCCAGATTTCCTGTTCCGACAGAAAACAGTAGTAAATAATCCGTAGTCCGCCGCGTCTGCCCTTACCGCGGCGTGGGTCTCTCCACCGCAGCTTGCGAATACCTCCCGCGCCGGGAACCATATCTCCAGCCTCGGGATTCTTTGCCAGGTATTGCTGTAACTCGGCAAATCCGTCATCGTCGAGATAATGATCCCGAAAGCGCGTGAAGGCAGGCGCTTCGACGAACTGAAACCAACCCGTACCCGTTGCGTCTTCAATCACTCTGCCTCCCCGTCATTATACCCACGATGGGTATGGTTTACAATTTCCGCTTTACAGGTCGCTCCCTTTGTTGACTACAAGCCCAGGCCAAAATCGTAACTAACCCGGATTTCTCACAAATAAATTGAAAAAGGCTGTCTCTTCTGGCATAAGAATTTTGTTTACAAAGACTTGTGCTAGAAAAAGGAGACAGCCTTATGACTACAAAGTGTAACAGAAATCGAGACGCGAACTGCGAGTCGAACCAGTCTGTGGCAATCTGGCCGGAGCCAGAACCCATATCCCCAATGATGATGGGTGCGCCGCTCCCCACTGCACCGACAAATACGTTTAGTCCTGCCGGAGCTTGGTAAATTTCCCATCTTTGTCAACTGTGTGTTCTAAGAATTATAAAATTACAAAAAAAGTATTGACAGAGGGACAAAAGCTGGAATAGTGTATTAACAACTTCTCAGAAAAAGGTAATAGCTCAGTTTGAGCTGCAATGGAGTGGCGGTTTGCCCCGGTACGTGAAATGAGGGTGTAGAACTGCCTCAACGGGCCCAGGACTGAAGCGTTACGAATACAAATTTCCAACAAAGGAGAAACGACGTGGCTGACGAACTAAAGATCGACACGGGAGAAAGACACTTGTCTGAAGCAGCGAAAAGAAGAGTTCACGAAGCTCTGAAGAAAGCGCTGTTAGAGGAGCTTGAGAAAGAACACCCAACGATGGGTGGACACGATGCGACCGCCGCTGTAGGCGTCGGTGGCCATGCCAACATCAGCTCGGCCCGACTGAAGGAAAGATAGGCCGGTTGTTCAGGAGTTAGCTTCGAGAATCCGCCGCAAATGACTTCCTCGACTTGTTGAGTGTGCAGGCTTTATGGGTGCAGTAATCGAGAGAGACACCAAGGTTTTAAGAGGAGTTCCTTTCCTTACACAACTGATCCTGAAGGTTGCATCCCGATGTAACCTGAATTGCTCCTATTGTTTCGTTTACAACAAAGGAGACTCTACGTGGAAAGGTCGCCCGGCGATTATGTCGGACGAAATATTTGAGGCGGCGCTCGACCGAATGCGACAGCACTGTCGCACTGCGGGGCAAAACTGGGTAAGGATCGCATTTCACGGTGGTGAGCCATGCCTGATTGGGCCGGCGTGTTTTGATGCCTGGTGCCTCAAAGCACGCCAGGTCCTGCAGGATGTGGCGACCGTTGAATTGTGCATTCAGACTAACGCAACATTACTGAACCCCGAGTGGGCTGAATTGTTCCGTAAACATAAGGTGGGAGTCGGCGTCAGCATGGATGGTCCACGAGAGTATCACGATACGTTCCGAGTGGACCACCTTGGCAGGGGATCTTACGATAGGGTGGAGCAAGGCCTCCAGGTGCTGCGGCGGGCCGATGTGCCCTTTGGCCTGCTTGCGGTGATCCCGCTGGGTGCCAGGCCGTTAGACGTTCACCGCCATCTTCTTTCCCTGGGTTGCGACCATATCACATACGCATTGCCTCATTTCACGCACGATACGATTGCGCCCGTCCGCCGCCTCTATGGGTCCACGCCCTGCGCGGACTTTCTTATCCCGATCTTTGACGAGTGGTGGTTTAACGGCTCGGTGGATGTACGCATCGGGGACTTATGGAACATGTCACGCATTATCATGGGCGGCCACAGCCAGATTGAAACACTGGGAAACGAGCCACCCCGGTATGCGTTTGTCGAAACCGACGGCGAGATTGAAGGGCTCGACAATCTGCGGGTGTGCGCCGAAGGCATGGCGAGGATTCATCTGAACGTTCTCACCTCGGATTTCCAGGATATCCTTCAGACCGATAGTATGCACAAAAAGGCGATTTTCGAAGGAATGGAGTTACCCACGGGGTGCCGTGCTTGTCCGGAGCGCGATACGTGCGCAGGGGGTTATCTGCCGCACCGCTTCTCGAGCGCGCGAGGTTTTGATAACCCCAGCGTTTGGTGCGCTGACTTGATGAAACTTTTCACCCACCTTCGAGACCGCCTGGGTGTTACGGTCGAGGAAACATACACGCGCCGTAACGCGCTTGAAAGTATGGCCCAGACGGGAATGTGGCCGTTCGAACTAAGCACTGATGGGGGAGCAACTCTATGATTACAGAAGATTTGGCCTATGAGGGATTTGCAAGCCCGAAAACGGGTGTGGACAATACGCCCCTTTTGGAAATGCTGATTATCGACCACGGGAAGCAAATCGTCGAGACGTTCCTGCAACGATATACAAGCCGGTTGGAGCGCAGCGGAAGCGGTCTCGCTCCGACGCTCAAAGTCTGGCTGCAAACGGATGCACCCTACGATGCCGTCTGCAATTTCACATTTGGCGATATGTATTCGGCACTACTTTCCGAGCAGCCTGATGAAGTGGATCGCTGTGCCGCCGCGCTTGCCATACGCATGCACGCATTTGGCCTCGAGGGCGAGTGGCAATTTCAACTGGATAACCCGGTCAGTTTTCTCTTCGA
>JASHTR010000152.1 GCA_030040455.1 Terriglobia bacterium
CACGTTTCCCGCCGAGCTCGACCTCCCACACGGCTAGAATTGACGAGCCTTGGTAGATGCGCTCAAAGCCGGACTCGGATTGAGAAAGGGTTTGAATCGGCGTGATCCACCAGCAGGCGGCGTGAGGCGCGTCAAGCGTGATTTTCAGTCCTTCCCACTGGTCCACCAGGAGGAGGGTCCGAGCAGCGAGCTCGCCCTTCCATTCGAGCGGGTAACGTAAGTTGCCGGCCTCAAAATATCGGTCGGGGCTGTTGGGTGCGAGCAGATTAAAAACCAGCTCCACGCCCAAGACCCATCGCGAGGTTTCGCTTGTTTCGAGGAAAAGCTTGTGCTCGCACCCTACGACCCAATGCGAGCCTTCGCACCGGCTGACGAAGGACTTCACCGCTCGCGCCCGAATTTCGCGCTCTGCTCGACGGAGGGAGACATTGTCGATGAGCAGATTGAAGGTGGCCGGATGGGCTGAGACGAAGTTGAGCGACCATTTGCCTTCGGCCAGTTCTTCGCACTCGTCCAGCTCAACCTTCTGAAAATCCTGCCAGGTTTTGCCTGCCGGAAACAGGTAGGTGCGAAAAGCGTGGCGCGCATAGCGATCGTACTGCATCGCCGTTGCGAGGTTTTCCCCCTCGTGGAAAACCTGTTCGTGGATGGAGACAGGGGCGCCCGCAGTCTCAGGATGGTGGCTCTGTCCGATTTTCTTGTGATAAGCCTCCGGTCGCCGCATCATCGAATTAACAAGGTCACGCCCGACGGACTTGAAGCGCATACTGGAAAGCGTTCCGCCATCAGCAGGTCGGACCACAAGAGCGAAGCCGGGATGATCCATAAGGACTTCGTCACGGCCGTCCACGTCAAAGTCTGCCACCTCGATGCGGGTGTTTACGGAGGCCGGCGCGCCGCCCAGACGATCGAGGATGCTCTCAGCTTTTATCATGTGGCGAAGGACGGCGTCGCGCAGATGCGGAGCGTAAAGTCCGCCAAAAATTCCGTGCCAGTAAGCGTCATTGCATTGCGCCGCAAGCAGGTGGTTCTGCGCTTCGCCGAGTAGCGCGCTTTCCTCCGTTCCGGGCATGATGGTCCGGTCCAAGTCGTGCCATCGGCGGCAGGCGCGGAGCACCAGTTTCTGGGTCTGGTTTGACTCCGGGTATTTGCTCAGAAAATTGAGCCATGGCCCGCCACGCAAAAAACGCTGGAGCCGCTCTCCATGAGGCATTTGGCGGGCTTCCGCGTAACACTGTTCGAGCTCGATCGAGGCTTGCACGGGGAGGGCCCAGCTCATCATTTCTTCATACGAGGCGGTGGGCAGGTAAACGCGGCGCGCCGGCGGCCGGGCGGCGAGGTAATCCGAAACGGTAGTGACCTCGAGCCAGTCGGCGGCGCCTTCAAGGGCCTCGAAGAAGCGTCCGAGCCAGCCGCGACGGTAGCAATGCTCGTAAGTGCCGGGCCAGACGCCAAGCTTTTCGCAGTCGTCTCCGACGGCGAAGAGCGCGCCCCGGCGACCAGTTTCCGAGCGTAAAATGGCGAGTGTTTCTTCGGGCTCGCGAAAGGGAATGGTATAGCGGAGCGATTGCAGGCTGGGAACCAGGATCAAAGGAAGTCCGGCTTCCTCCGTCAGGTAGGCTTCGTGTAACTCCGGGAAGTCCAGGCCGGCAGAAAGAAAGTGCGTGTGATCCAGAATGGTGTAGCGGACACCAGCCTCGTTCAGCGCGGGAATCAGGCCCTGCTCCCACACCCGTTCCGCAATCCAGGTGCCTGCAGGCGCTATGCCAAAACGCTGCTCGAGGAATCCGGACTGCAGGCGGATTTGCATCACTCTTTCGGCGTCGGGAATGGCAGCCAAAATGGGTTCATAAAATCCTCCCCCCACGTGCTCCACTTGCCCGTTGCGCGTTAGCTCGCGGAGCTGGTCCACGAATTCCGGGTGGTGTCGCTCGAGCCAGGAGAATAGAATTCCAGAGAAGTGAAGACTTAGCCGGATGCGAGGATGCCGGGCAAGAGTTGAGAGGAAGGGCTGATAGGAGTGCTCGAATGCTTCCTGGATGACGTGGTCAAAGTTCCCCACCGGCTGATGAGAATGAAATACCATGCACAATGAAACTTTGTCTGCCATTGGATTCCAACACTTAGATTAGGATGGATTGTAAGTCAGTGCCATCCTGAATAAGGATTGATGCAAAAAATGAAACCACCGGCTGAAAAAAGCAGAGAAGAGCTAAATCCCAGGCTGTTACTGGACTATTGCCGATCGGACCTCAAATCGATGCTTCGCTGTCTCCGGCAAGCGGTGGAGATTGAGTCACCTACCGACTCGAAGAAGGGCCTCGACCGGATGGCAGAGTTTTTCGGTGAAGAGTGCCGACAGCTTGGCGGCGAAGTGCGGCTGTGCCGTCATCCGCGCGCCGGCTCGGCACTGATGGCAGAATTTTGGAGCACTGCCCGCGGCGTGAAGCCGGTCTTGGTGCTTGGGCATACGGATACTGTCTGGAGCCTGGGGACTCTTTCCAAAATGCCATTTCGCATCGTGGGCGGAAAGGTCTTCGGCCCGGGCGTCCTGGACATGAAGGCCGGCATCGTGTGCGGGCTGTGGGCCATCCGCGCCCTGCGCGCAGTTGGCAGCAAAACCGGAGGCCCGGTTCGCTTGTTTCTGAATTCGGATGAAGAAGCCGGCTCGGTTGCTTTCCGTTCCCAACTCTGTGCCGAGGCTCGCCGGGCACGTGCCTGCCTGGTTCTCGAGCCCGCAGCCACGGGAGGAGCGCTGAAGACCGCCCGCAAAGGTGTTGGCATGTTCCAGGTTGTCGCCGAAGGACGCCTGGCTCATGCAGGTGTTAACCCTGCTGCGGGCATCAACGCCATCAGTGAAATTGCCCGCCAGATCGTGCGTCTTGAAGGACTGGCTCGCTCGCGCGGGTCGCTTACCTTGAACGTTGGAGTGATTGAGGGCGGAACGCGCCCCAACGTTGTGCCGGAACGCGCCGTGGCTTGCTTGGACGTCCGCATTCCGGCCGTTCGTGATGGCGAGTGGATCGCGCGCAGGCTTCGCACCCTGAAGCCTGTGCTGCCCGGCGCCCGGCTGCGGATTTCCGGCGGAATCAATCGCCCACCCATGGAGCGTCGCATGGCGGCGGCGCTTTTCAGGAAGGCGACCCCGCTTGGAGGGAAACTCGGAATGACGCTCCGGGAAGCTTCCACTGGAGGCGGCTCCGACGGCAACTTCGCGGCTGCCCTCGGCATTCCTACACTCGATGGCCTGGGCGCTGTCGGCGACGGCGCGCATGCCCGCCATGAACACGCAATCATCCGCGAGCTTCCTCGGCGCGCAGCATTGTTGGCGGCGTTGTTGGCGACAATCGACTGACTTATTTCCTCTTTCGAGGGCTTCCGGACTTGAGAATTTTTCCCGTCTCCGCCGCAATCAGGTCGCCCATGCGGGAGGTTGAAAGGGCTCGCCCGCTCCGGGCAACCTCCGAGGTGTGCGCACCCCGCTTGAGAACTTTTTCAACGGCGGTCTCTACGGCCCTGGCCGCAGTTTCCAATCGGAACGAATATCGCAACATCATTGCTGCAGAAAGGATTGCGGCCATTGGGTTGGCTTTGTTGCGGCCCGCAATATCCGGCGCCGAGCCGTGAATCGGCTCGTAGAGGGCAGCATGCTCGCCAAGGCTCGCAGAGGGGAGAAAACCGATGGAACCGGCGACCATGGCTGCTTCATCGCTCAGAATATCTCCAAACATATTGCTGGTAAGGATCACGTCGAAGCCCGTAGGGCAATCGATCAACTGCATCGCGCAATTGTCCACGTAGAGATGGTTGAGTTCCACATCGGGATAATTGCGGCCGATGCGTGTTACCACGTCTCTCCAGAGGCGGGAGGTCTCAAGCACGTTCGCCTTGTCCACCGAAGTGACCTTGCGACGCCTCATGCGCGCCAATTGAAACGCGCGGTGTGCTACGCGCTCCACTTCGTGTTCCCGGTAGATTTCCGTGTTGACACCCATCCGCTCACCGTTCTTGGCAAAGATACCCCGCGGATTCCCAAAATAAATCCCCCCCAGCAGCTCCCGGACAATCACCAGGTCAGTGCCTTTCACATAGGCAGGCTTAATGGCAGAATAGCCCGCCAACGAGTCCAGGACTTTGACTGGCCGGAGGTTCACGTATAGCCCCAGGCGCTTCCGTATTTGGAGCAAACCCTGCTCGGGGCGCGTTTCCGGCCGGTTTGAATCCCATTTCGGACCACCCACAGCCCCCAAAAGGATTGCCTGAGCGTTATTGCATATGGCTACCGTCTCGGCGGGAAGCGGTGATGCGGTTGCATCAATTGCGCTGCCCCCGATCAGGCCGGCTTGGAAGCGGAAGGAAACCCCGTTAACAGATTCAATCGTTTTAAGGACTTTTACGGCCTCGGCAATAACTTCAGGACCGATCCCGTCTCCCGCCAGCAAGGCTATTCTATAGAGTGCTTGCATAGCATTTATTGCCTCTAGTGTATCGCTTTTCGCACAAAGATGCAAATTTTTCTTTAACTTACGCATAAAAATCGAAACTTCATCGAAAGGCGCAATGCTTTAAATAAATAAAAATTGTATTTTCAACAGAATAAGGACATATATTGAGAAATAACATCACCCCTGCCGTCTCTC
>JASHTR010000153.1 GCA_030040455.1 Terriglobia bacterium
CGGCATGGCTCCATCGCGCACGGGCCCAAGCCGCGCGATTATACGATCAAACTTCCTGAAAAAGTGCTACGTGGGGCGCTGCGGTCGGCCCTGGCGGCCAAATTCCAGGAAAAAAAGTTAACCGTGGTGGAAAACTTTGAGCTTGCGGAGCCTAAAACCCAGATCTTTAATGGCGCACTGAAAAAGCTGGGAATTGAGAAGTCAGTGCTGGTCGTGAACGACGCTGCCAACCGCCATCTTCAGCTTTCAGCTAGAAACATCGGGAGGTGTGACGTGGTTCGCCATTACGAGCTTCACCCCTACCATGTGCTGAGCCACGACGGATTGTTGATCTCCGACTCGGCGCTTTCCAGGCTGGAGGAGGCGCTGCGATGAACCAGAGTCCTTACCAGATTTTGCGAAAAGCGATTATCACGGAAAAAGGGCTGCTCGTGAAGGAGCGGTCTCGAACGTTGGTTTTTCAGGTCGATCCTCACGCCAACAAGCCGGAAATAAAAAGAGCTGTGGAAGACGCGTTTAAGGTGAGGGTGGAGTCAGTTCGCACGGCCAACTTTCATGGCAAGATGCGTAAGCGAGGGCGCACGACGGGCTACAGGCTTGATTGGAAGAAAGCCTATATCAAGCTGGAGCCGGGCGAAAAGATGCCGGAATACGGTGAAAGTACATAAGAAGTCGGTGAAAAACGTTTCAGACCCGTGTTATTCCGAGCGGAGCGAGGAATCCCGGTATTAGGGGAAGCAAGCCAATGCGAGGATTTTTTGTAGTTCCGCCCGGCGAGGTTCCTCAGAGATGACAGATTGATGGGGTAGTAGTTGATGGGAATTAAGGCTTATAGGCCGTACACCGAGACAAGGCGGTTCCAGACAGGGCTGACGTTTGAGGAAATCACGGCTTCATCCCCTCATAAGCCGCTTCTTAAGCCGAAGAGCAGAATCTCCGGCCGCAACAATCAGGGAGAGATCACCATCTGGCGCCGCGGGGGTGGCCACAAGCGCCGCTATCGGATGATTGATTTCAAGCGGGACAAGCCTGGAATCGTTGCGAAGGTGGCCACGGTTGAATATGACCCCAATCGCTCCTCTTTTATCTCGCTTCTTCATTATGCCGATGGCGAGAAGAGATACATCCTTTATGCCCAGGGCGTGAAGGTGGGAGACAAGGTGGTTTCGGGGCCTGATGCTGATATCGTGGCCGGAAATGCCCTGCCGCTCAGGAATATTCCGGTGGGCACGCTGGTTCACAACATTGAGATGCGCCAAGGCAAGGGCGGGCAGTTGGTGCGAAGCGCAGGTGCCGCCGCTCAGTTGCTTTCGAAGGAGGGTGAATACGCCCTCGTGCGGCTTCCTTCGGGCGAGGTGAGGAAAATTCACCTGGAGTGCATGGCGTCCATCGGCCAGGTCGGAAACCTCGACCATGAAAACGTGTCGCTCGGCAAGGCAGGGCGCACGCGGTGGCTGGGCCGCCGGCCGACGGTGCGAGGAGTGGCAATGAACCCTGTCGATCATCCTCTGGGCGGCGGCGAAGGAAAAACCTCCGGGGGACGGAATCCCGTGACGCCGTGGGGCCAACCTACGCGGGGCTTCAAGACGAGAAACAACAAGCGGGCAGAGAAGTTCATCGTCAAGCGGCGCGAGAAGAAGTAGAGGAGGGATGTTTGGCAAGGTCAGTGAAAAAAGGGCCGTTTATTGATCATCACCTCATGAAGAAGATCGAACTGTTGAATCGCCGGTTCGAAAAAAAGGTGGTGAAGACATGGTCGCGGCGATCCACGATTTTCCCGGAGATGGTGGGCCATACCATCGCCGTGCATAACGGCAAGAAGTTTATACCGGTCTACATTACCGAAAATATGGTGGGACACAAGCTCGGGGAGTTTGCGCCCACGCGAACGTTCAAGGGACATAGCGTGAAAGTGGCGGTTGAGAAGGCGGCTGCGGCCGCTCCCCCGCCTCCCCGGCCGGCGGCGGGCGCTACCGCGAGCTAAGCCATCGCGGGTCCCGGCAAGGGAGTCTTTAAAAAACGGATGGAAGCCCAGGCGACAACAAAGTATCTGAGAGTTTCGCCGCAGAAAGCGCGGCTTGTGGTGGACCTGATTCGCGGTCGCCAGGCCGGAGAAGCCATCAACATTCTTCGCTTCACCAAGAAGCGAATCACGCGCGAAGTCGAAAAGACGCTTCGCTCGGCTATTGCGAATGCGGAGCAGAAGTCGGAGCGCGTGGATGTTGACGACCTGGTGGTTTCGAAAGTTTTCGTCGATGACGGGCCGCGGATGAAGCGCGTTCGCCCCGCACCGATGGGGCGGGCTTACCGTTACCAGAGACGAATGAGCCACATCACGATTGTGGTGGAGTCGCAAGAGCGCGATTAACAGGTTGCCGAAAGCGCTCTTGGGGCATGTCATGCTGGGCCGATTCGCCCTTCCGATGGCGAATCGCTCTGAGCCCGGCAAAGAGGCTTACGGTCAGCTCTGCGAAGCAGCCCGGTATTTCTTTGGAAGGGAATGCAGGGACCCTTCGCTGTGCTCGGGGTTACAGGCATCTGCTGGGGCGTGGTGCTACGTTTAGGGTGTCAGGAGGTTGGGAGTGGGTCAGAAAGTCCATCCCTACGGTTTTCGTCTGGGATACAACAAAACCTGGAAGTCGCGTTGGTTTGCCAAGAAGGGGTACGCGGACCTGTTGCACGAAGACCTCGTTTTGAAGAAGCGCCTCAAAGATGAGTTGCACGGGGCGGGAGTCGCCTCGGTGG
>JASHTR010000016.1 GCA_030040455.1 Terriglobia bacterium
GCAAGTCTCTCTGCCGCGGCCCATCAAATTCACAGAAGAAAATCCCCTGCCATCGCCCCAGTACCAAGCGACGGTTTTCCACCAGCAACGTTTTTGAGCCGCCCAGCAGAGCGGCCTTGAGATGGGCATCGCAGTTGCCGTCGTTGTGTTGATAATCGCGATCCTGCGGCGCGAGGGACTTCAGGAAATTGTCAAAATCCTTTTGCAGCCCCCGATCCGCGTTTTCGTTGACGAGCAGGGCCGCCGAGGTGTGTGGGACGAAAACATGGCAGACGCCGTCTTCTACCCGCGATTCCTCGATGAGTTTCTGTATCCTTGCGGTGACGTCCGTGAATTCAACGCGGGAATGCGTCTCGATGCGGAGGGTCAAGGTTCGGGCCTTCCGCTGCGCTTCCCCCGCTTTTTGTCCTGATTCAACGCCCATCGCTGCCTTCCTTCCGCGCTTTCCAACCGGAAAAACACCCAAGCCTGCCGTCCAGCAGAGTTCATCATGGCGACACCCGCAACGCATGAAAACATGGTCGTCAGGAGAGCATGACGCGCCCGGAAGGTTTTCGATAGACTGCTAATACACAAAGAACTGATGATCCATGCAACCAGGCTTGATTTGTTCGAGCAGGCGATCCAGCAGTTCATACCCTGCCTGGCCGAGAAATTGGATGCCACTCACTTCCCGCTCCTGCAGGTTGCCTGAAGGCATGAAAAAACGCGCAAGCTCACGCTCGTGGCGGCTCAATAGCTCAGAGCGTCCAATAGCCGCCCGGCTGATCTTGCCGCGCAGCTTCTCCAGTTGATAGGACATCTTTTCCTGTGTATGGCGCAGAGCTTCGACGAGCGTGGGGTCCATGCGTTCAACGTCGTCACGGAGATCATCAAAAAGTTGTTTTATTTCTGCTTCGCCCTCGTCCATCCGCGAGGTCCACTTTTCTGTTCCCCGGTCGTCCGAGGCGGTCGCAATCATCCTCCGCAAGTGTTCTTCGCCTTGCCAGACGTCCTCAACCGCTAAATGATATTTCTCGAGGAGCCGCTGCTCGTGACGGCTCGCCAGCGTGAAGCCCGCCCTGGGAAAGATCACCGGCTCAGGCCGTCCAAACTCAGGATAGATGACCTGCGACTGGCCCAAATAGGCAAGCTCTGCGGGACCGGCAACATAAGCGACCGTCGGCAAAAGCGTGTCCTGGATGACGGGGCGCAGCAAGGCGCTGGGGGTGAAATCGAGCGGGCTGCGCGCCACCCATTCCCTCAGGCGATCGAGGGATACTGGAGGCGCATCCTCCAACAGGAATTCCTCTCCGCGCTGGCGGATCGCCGTACGGCTTCCCTCGACCGTCGCAAAGAGGAGCGTGGAATCATCGGCCACATGAACCTGGGCATGATACCCCGATCGGGCGAGATCCTGCGAACGTTCCTGGAGGAGGTTCCGCAGTCGGGGCGCACGCTCAAGAGCCCGCTCAATCGCAGGGCGCGCCAGCTCGTGAACTTGGATTTCCAAGGGGTCCAGCAGGATCACGCCGAACCGGCTGAACAGCCGGGCCATGAACTGCCCGAAGGCTTCCCCCCATTCGACTCCCGGCGCATAGGTCTTCCGCAAGTCTCGAAGCAGCCGGTCGCGGGGCTCGCCTGCGGGCAAGATTTGCTCAACGCGCGCAAGGGCGTCGGCGACTTCGGTCGAGAGCTTAACACGTCCTACGGGTGAGTTTGCCGCCGGGCGCTCGCCTGAGACGCGCAGCCTTACCGGCTCAGCCGTGCCGTTGAGGATGGAGGTGGAAGAAACTTCTTCCAGGTCATGATCCTCCGTCGCCAGCCAGAAGATGGGCACGCAAGGAAGACCTTGCGCGGAGAGATGCCGGGCCAGCCCGACCGCCGTTAACGCCTTATAAAGTGTGAAGGCGGGCCCGGAGAAAAGCCCTACTTGCTGGCCCGTGACAACGGCGAAGGTCCGCGAATCTCTAAAACGGTCAAGGTTCGCAAACGTCTCCTCATCGCAGCCAAAACCGTGGTTCTGCCGGGTGAGAATTTCAGCCAGCGCTTCGCGGCACGAATAATTCTTAGCGATCTTCTGAGCTAGGTTGTTGTAACTAGTTTCCTCCTGCGGCGCTCCGCCGTAAAAACGCGCCACGCGATCGTAGCGGTAGAGGTAATCAAGATAGAGCGCGCTGGCTTTCGGCACGCGCATATTGGAAATACAACAGGAATCCATGCTCAGTTCATAGTACACTGCCGCCTCTCCAGCCGACAATGCTGAGAAGGCGTAAATGAATCAACAGCCTTATTTTGTGCGGCCGTAGTCCACGGCGAGAATAGCATCCGCAACTCGGACGGCGGCCAGCACAGCACCTACACGATGCACGCGAAGAATGTGAGCTCCGGCGAGCGCCGCCGCCGCCGCCGCGCCGGCATCCCCGAAATCGAGAAGCGTGAGTGCTTCAGCCCCGCCAGCGCGTGGCCTTTTGGAAGGCAGCTCATGGCTCGACTCTGCGGCAATGCGTGTAAGCTTCCAGTAGCGGCGATCGGAACGCGCCGGGTCGAGCCCATCACCCGCTACAACGGCCTGGATGAAAGATTTGCGTGACGCTCCGACCATGATGGGCAGCCGGAACCGATGGAGGCGCGCGAGCCGGGCGAGGATTTCGAAGTTCTGTCGGCGAGTTT
>JASHTR010000154.1 GCA_030040455.1 Terriglobia bacterium
CGCGTGCAGATGGCCTTGGGCGAAGCGAAGGTGCGGGCGAAAAACGAGATGAAGTCCGTGCTGGCGGAAACGGGAGTAAGCCTTGAGGACGTTCAGGAGTTCGTTCAGGATCATCCGGAACTGCAGCGTCCCATGTACAAGTTCGGCCACCGCAAAGGCGTGGTGGGCGTGGCGGCCAACTTCGTGCTCCACGCCGCAGAGCGCGTGAAATGTGAGATGCGGCAGAGCGTCTCCGTAGGGGCAGCCACCGTGTAGAGGAGGGAGACAGGCCATGTGGGGAAAGGCCAAGCCCATACCGGAAGGGTTCAACACTATTACCCCCAGCTTGACGGTCAAGGATGCAACCCGCGCCATTGACTTCTACAAACAGGCGTTCGGTGCGGAAGTGAAAAGCGTGCACCACACGGAGGAGGGCAAAGTTGCGAATGCCACTTTCAGGGTCGGGAGTTCGATGCTGATGCTGAGTGACGAGTTTCCCGGCTCCAACTGCCACGCGCCGCAGGCCGGGAGCAGCAACGGCGTGATCCTTCATGTCTACGTCGAGAACGCCGACGAAACGTTCAATCGCGCTGTTTCCGCCGGCGCTACGGCCACCATGCCCATGATGGATGCGTTCTGGGGCGACCGCTACGGCCAGTTCAAGGATCCTTTTGGTCATAGCTGGTCTGTGGGGACCCGGCAAGAGGATCTCTCAGAGAAAGAGATTGTGAAGCGCGGTAAAGAGGCGTTCGCGGAGATGGCGAAAAAGGCCCGGCAAGGATGATGGGTCTGTGGATTTCGCAGATAAAAATCTGTGAAACCCGTGTCCTCTGCGAGTAACCCCGGAAGTGAGGGATTATGGAAATTCCCAGTCCTAAAAATCTGATGGTCGGTCTGGACGTTGGCTCGACCACCGTCAAGTCGGTGGTGGTCGATCGCGAGAGCCAGAAAATTCTCTGGAGCGATTACCAGCGCCACGACACCAAGCAGCCCGAAAAGTGCCTGGAATTCCTCAAGCGCATGGAAGCGGACACCGGCATCAAGGCCGGAGAGACGCGCATCTTCATCACCGGCTCCGGCGGTGGAGGGATTGCGACGCGCATTGGCGCGAAATTCGTTCAAGAAGTGAATGCCGTCTCGCTCGCGGTCGAGCACCTCTATCCCGAGTGCGGCTCCGTGGTCGAGCTGGGCGGCCAGGACGCGAAGATTATCATCTTCAAGGAAGACCCGGAAACCGGACGCAAGAAGAAAATCCCTTCGATGAACGACAAATGCGCCGGAGGCACGGGCGCCGTCATTGACAAGATCAACGCCAAACTGCACATCCCGGCGGACGAACTTTGCAAGATGGGATATTACGGCCTGAAGCTGCATCCGGTGGCCGGCAAGTGCGGCGTCTTTGCGGAGACAGATGTTAACGGCCTGCAGAAGAGCGGAGTTCCTCCCAACGAGCTGATGGCTTCGCTTTTTGAAGCGATCATCCAGCAGAACCTCGCCGTGCTCACGCGTGGCAATACGCTGCGCCCCGTGGTTCTGCTCCTGGGCGGACCGAACACATACATCACCGGCATGAGGGATTGCTGGAAACATAACATCCCCAAGGTGTGGGAAGAGCGCAATTACCCGCTGCCCGAGGGCAAAGACCCGAAGGAGCTCATCCGGGTTCCCGAGAACGCGCAATATTTTGCGGCGCTGGGCTGCGTGCGCTTTGGCATGGATGAAGACGAGGACGTGGGCATCTATCAAGGATACGAAAAGCTCGAATGGTACTTGAACGTCGGGCGGCTGGAAGAAAAGCAGAAGCGTGGCGGGAGCGGCCTCTATAAGACCGAAGACGAGTTGGCGGCTTTCAAAGAAAAGTACAAGCCCGGGAAGTTTGTTCCGAAGACCTTTCAGCCGGGAGAGCACGTGCGCGCCTTCATGGGTATTGACGGCGGGTCCACTTCCACCAAGGCCGTGCTGGTGGACGAGCGGGGCGAAGTGATGGTGAAGTGCTACCAGCTTTCCAAGGGCAATCCGCTGGAAGACACCAAGGAAATGTTTGCCAACCTGCGCATGCAGGTTGAATCTCAGGCCGCGACGCTGGAATTGCTTGGCGTCGGGACGACGGGATACGCCAAGGACATTCTGAAGGACGTGCTTCAGGCCGACGTGGCCATTGTTGAAACCGTGGCCCACACCGAAGCGGCGCTCCATTTCTATCCGGACGCGGACGTCATCTGCGACGTCGGCGGGCAGGACATCAAGCTCATCATCCTGCAGGACGGCCGCGTGAAGGATTTCAAGCTGAACACGCAATGCTCGGCCGGGAACGGCTACTTTCTGCAATCCACTTGCGTCGGTTTTGGCTACGACGTGAAGGAATACGCCGACCTCGCTTTCGGGGCCAAGGCGATGCCGATGTTCGGGTATGGCTGCGCGGTCTTCATGCAATCCGACATTGTGGATTTTCAGCGGCAGGGCTGGAAGCCGGAAGAAATCATGGCTGGCCTTGCCAACGTCCTTCCCAAAAACATCTGGCTCTACGTTTCCCAGATTCCCAATCTCGCCTCGCTCGGGAACACCTTCATCCTGCAAGGCGGAACTCAGCATAACCTGGCGGCGGTGAAAGCCCAGGTGGACTTTATCGAGTCGCGCTTCAAGGACAAAGGCGCGAAGCCCAACGTGATCGTTCACGAGCACTGCGGCGAATCCGGGGCCATTGGCGCCGCCCTGGAAGTGCGGAGGCTTTACAACAACGGCTTGAGAACGAAGTTCATCGGGTTCGAAGCGGTGGATCGCATCTCTTACGTGACGCATCGGAGCGAAGATACGCGCTGTTACTTTTGCAAGAACAAGTGTATGCGCACGTTTATCGACGTGAACATCAAAGGCGCGGATGAGTCGTGGAAAAAGTCCAAGCTTCCCATTTTGAAAGACGTAAAGCGCCTGATTGTGGGCAACAGTTGCGAAAAGGGACTGGTGGAAGACGTCAACGACATGCGGGAGATCAAGAAGGGCCTCGACCAGATGAAGGATCAGAATCCCAACATGGCCGAAGTGGGCGCGCGCTACGCCTTCCGGTCCTATAACCCGCCTTCGGTCGCCGATTCTTTGCCCCGCCATGCGTTCACCCGGTCAGCCAAGCGGCGCGTGGAACGGATGGCCCGGCGCAAGAGCCTGCGCATCGGCATCCCACGCATTCTGAACATGTATTCCGTCAACCCCATTTTCAGCGCGTATTTCG
>JASHTR010000155.1 GCA_030040455.1 Terriglobia bacterium
AGGCTGATCGCCCCGAAGTTCTGCTCGGGCCCGGTGGCCGTCAGAATTGTGGCGTCCCCCTGATTATTGGCGGCATCCCACGGCTCGTGGCTCAGGAACTTCACCACCGCGGGATCAAACCGGTTCGTCGGAATGATATTCCCCGCAAACGGCGTGGCCGTCCATGCGCCATTCACCTGCCGGGTGGTGGCTGGATCATAGATCGGGTATCCGAGCCCGCCAAACGAGAAATCACCATTGAGCTCCGCCGCCGAGGGCACAGACGTAAAAACCGATTGGTCGTATCGTTCGCGGTGCATCGACCAGCCAAAAAGAAAGAAGGTCTTGTTGCGTCCGTCGTAGATTTTCGGCAAGATCACCGGACCACTGACAAGAGCCGACAACTCGTGGTAGCTGAAGGGCGCGTTTCCCACAAGGTTGAAATACGCGCGGTGCAGCATAGCGTTGTTAACATACCGGTCCTCGCCTTCGAAATGGAAAGCGTTCGTCCCGGATTTGTAAGTCTCGCTCAGCATTCCCCCTGCCGAGTGGCCGTACTCGGCGGGAAGCACGGTAGAAACCAATTTCACTTCCTGGATGGCGTTGGGAGTGGTCGACATGGTGCCGTTGGTGCTTTCCCCTCCGATCACAGGCTGAAGCCCGTTGATCCCATCCAAAGTAAGGCCAAGGCCGCGGTCCCGCGCTCCGTCGATGTGGAAGCCGTTCATGCTGGTTACGCCGGGCATGAGATACATGGTCATCCATATGTAGCGCTGCATGATCGGCAGGGAGTTCATCTCCGTGCCTTCCATAATCGTGCCCGTGGTGGAAGTCGCCGTTTCCAGCAGCGGAGTCGCTGCGGTCACTTCGACGGTCTGGATCGCGCTTCCGACCACGAGTTGGACATCGACGGCGGGAGTTTCATTCGCTTGCACAATGATCCCGGGTCGCTGGAGAGTCTCAAAACCCGGATGCTGAAAGGTGAGCGTGTAGGTTGCCGGCGCCAGATAGTAAAAGCGAAATATCCCCTGCGCGTCCGTAACCGTGTGAAACGTCTCTCCCTTTGCCGGATTCATCGCTGTGACGTTGGCCCCGGGGATAACGGCGCCGCTGGAATCTGTAACATGACCGATCATATTGCCGGTAGCCGATTGCCCCAGGAGCGTCGGGCCGGACGCACCCAGCAGAAGGCAAACGAGAAGGCAATGGAACTTGAGCTTCATTAAGATCCTCCCTGCGTAGAAGTGAAGTAGCCGTTAACACCCGCAAACTGAAAAGAGATCGGAGCGTGACCGCTCCTTTTTGAAGGAGGCTAATGTAGCACCGCGATAATAAGCATGTCAATAAAAAATTGCCAACATTAAAAATTACCCGAAAGTAGCTAATCAAGTGTATTCAGCGGAACGCTGGATCACGGCGGAGCCGGTGGCAGAGTCAGAGTCAAGGTCACGAAGTGTAAGGTTGCACAGCGCCGCCGGCGCGAAGCACCTTTGGAGTGCGACAGCGTAGCTGCCGCTTTGGCGCGCCCGCTTGCGGAGGCGCCAGCCGGAAGCACGCTTCCGGCCCGGAAAGCGGGAGCAAGCTCCCGCACTCCATACAGACGCGACTTTGACGTGACCCTGCAACATCTGCCGCAATCTTAGTTGACAAAAGACGGCCTCTTCAGTATTAATAAAGGATTGCCGTAAAATGAGTTAGCTGGAGAGAGGCGTGGCAACCTATCTTCAACGATTAAAAAAAGGAAAGATTCGCTGGCGCTTGATTGATGCTGAAGGCTGGCCCGCAGGTCGGCTTGCGGCGCGTGCGGCCCGCATGTTAATGGGCAAAGACTGCCCTGACTTTACTCCGCACGAGGATCACCGGGAAGGCCTGATTATCATCAATTCCGAAAAGGTGGTCCTGACCGGGCGCAAGCTGGACCAAAAGTTTTTCCGACGGCACACGGGCTACCCCGGAGGATTGAAGGAGATCACTGCGCGGAGGGTTATGGAGACCCGGCCGCAGGCATTGATCCGGGAGGCGATCCTGGGAATGCTTCCCAAGACTCGCATGGGTAACCAGTTGGCCCGAAGGTTGAAAGTGTATAAGGGACCGTCGCATTCTCACGCCGCGCAGAAACCCCTGGAAGTGCGGCTGGGCTGATCGATCGGGAATTTCACGGAGGAATGGAGACAGCGTGCCAGAAACAGGCGGATTCAGGGCGACGGGGCGGCGCAAGTCAGCAGTGGCTCGCGTGTTCATGAGGGCGGGGGAAGGAAAGATTGTCATCAATCGCCGGGGTTTGGAAGACTACGTTCCTTCCGAAGCGTTGCGGTCAGAGTTGAAGCAGCCGCTTGCGGCAACTGAAATGAGCGGGAAGTTTGACTTCCTCATTTTGCTTCGCGGCGGCGGACTTCACGGCCAGGTGGGAGCAGCGCGGCTGGGCATCGCGCGCGCGCTTCTTGCTTTCAACCCCGAATTGCGCTCGCAATTGCGGCAGGGCGGATTCCTGACCCGCGATCCTCGCATCAAAGAACGAAAAAAGTACGGACAGAAGGGCGCCCGCAAGCGGTTCCAGTTCTCGAAGCGGTAAAAGCTCGAACCAGATTTCAGTCGCCAGCTCCCGGTGTTTCTGACATTGCGGGCGCGGCGCTGGAAAAACCCTTCCGAACACTCTATTCGCAATCACTTAAGCTGGTGCACCTGAAGTTGGGAGGTTCTTTGTCTACCATCAGTATGAAGGAATTCCTCGAGGCCGGCGTTCACTTCGGCCACCAGACACGGCGCTGGAACCCCAAGATGAAGGAGTATATCTATGGGGAGCGAAACGGCATTTACATCATTGATCTGCAAAAGACGCTGAAGCTCTTCAAGGAGGCGGCGAAGTACGTGGCGGATATAGCGCAAGAGGGCAAAGTTGCGCTTTTCGTCGGCACGAAGCGCCAGGCGCAGGAGGCGGTTGCCGAGGAGGCCGTCCGATGCGGCATGTATTATGTGAACCATCGCTGGCTGGGTGGCTTGCTGACGAATTACACCACGATTCAGAAGTCCATCCAGCGTCTGCGGGACCTGGAGGAGATGAGCCGTGACGGACGTTACGAGCTGTTGCCGAAAAAAGAGGTTTTAAGACTCGAGCGAGAGCGGCAGCACCTGGAGTATAACCTGGCGGGTATTAAAGATATGCCCGGCCTCCCTGAGGTACTTTTCGTCGTTGATTCGAACAACGAGCATATCGCCGTGAAGGAGGCTCATAAGCTGGGTATTCCGGTGGTGGCCATTGTCGATACGAATTGCGACCCGGATATGGTGGATTACGTCATTCCCGGGAACGACGACGCGTTGAGATCGATTCGCCTGTTCACCTCGCGCATTGCGGATGCCGTAATCGAAGGACGTCAGTCTGCGGAGCAAAAGAAGCTTGAGGAGGAAAAACTGGCCGCGGAGCGGGTGGCCGCAGAGCTTGAAGCCGAGCGCGAGCGGGCAGCTTTTGAGGCGCAACAGGAGCGTTCTGGAGCCGAATTGGACGCCCAGATGATGGAAGCTGCTGGCATAAGCTACTTCGAGGCTGAACCTATTGCCTCCACTGCTGAGCCGGGTGAAGTAGAGGAAGGCCGCGTGAAGGCGTCTAAAGGGCGCCGAAAAGGGAGCGGCAAGCCCCGCCCGATGAGAAGCGAAGAAGAAGACCTTTCGGACACCGGGGCAATCTAAGCGGGAGGCCAGGGGAAGCCCCTCCGACGTTGCAGAACAGGGTTTCAGGGTCCGGGAGAGGAATTTGCAGAGGATGAGCATTTCGGCTGAGTCAGTGAAAAAATTGCGGGAACTGAGCGGAGCGCCGCTGATGGAGTGCAAGAAGGCGCTCGAGGAGGCGAACGGCGATCCAGACGAAGCCTTCCGAGTGCTCCGCAAGCGCGGGCAGGCGGCAGCAGCCAAGAAGGCGGGTCGGCCCGCAAGCGAAGGGTTGATCGGCGCCTACGTTCACACGGGCTCCAGGATCGCCGTGATCGTGGAAGTGAATTGCGAGAGCGATTTTGTGGCCCGCAATAAGGAGTTTCGAGAGCTGGCTCACGATCTTGCCATGCACATCTGCGCGACCGACCCCAAATTTATTCGTAAGGAAGATGTGACGCCGGAGCTGCTGGAGCGCGAGAGGGCGATTTTATTGGAACAGGCAGCCGGCTCGGGCAAGTCCACCGAAGTGCTCGCTAAGATCGTCGAGGGGAGGTTGGGGAAGTTCTATGAAGAAAATTGCCTCTACGATCAGCATTTCATCAAGGATGCCGCCGCCACGCAAACTGTCGGCGAGTTGATCAACTCCAAAATCGCGAAATTCGGCGAAAATATCACCGTCCGGCGGTTTGCCCGTTTTAAGGTCGGCGAGGCATCCATGCAGACCGGTTCGGAAAACGGCGGCTCGTCGTGAGCGCCGCGTGGCGCTGTCGTGGATTTTCGGACCTGGCCTGCGGCTTTACTGCTCTCTGATCTCAAAACTGAGAAGATGTGAAAAAATTATACACAACGATATAAGTCCGCGCCGGCTATTTTGTTGTAGCGCCGCTCTATGAGCGGCGAAATTCGCCGGTCCCGCTCAGCGGGACCGGCGCTACAGCGATCGAACGTCGCGGACTTATGTCGCTCAGTATAGAAGACGAGCAAAAAGCATCCTGCAAGGCGCAAAACCGAAAAACAAGTTGAAAGTCAAAAGTTAAAGGATTTCTCCATAAACTTTCGACTCTTGACTTTAAACTTTCAACTTGCCTTAGCGCCTTTGCGAGAGGATGTTAATTTTTTCACACCTTCTGAGACATTGCTCCTGACCTATGAGTGATGTTGCTTTCCATCGCATTCTTCTCAAATTGAGCGGCGAAGCCTTGATGGGATCTCAGGGCTTTGGCGTGGATTCGGAGGCGACACGCCGGATTGCTAACGAGATTCATGAAGTTCATGAATCCGGGGTTGAGATCGCCATCGTGGTGGGGGGGGGTAATTTCATTCGAGGCATTGCGGCCTCCGCCAGCGGCTTTGACCGCGTGGTTGCCGATCACATGGGGATGCTGGCGACCGTGATCAACGGTCTCGCGCTTCAAGACGCACTCGAAAAGTGCGGGTCCGCGACGCGCGTGGTCACTGCCGTTGAAATGCGCGAAATCGCCGAGCCTTTTATTCGCCGCCGCGTGATCCGGCACCTGGAAAAAGGACGCGTGGTCATCCTGGCGGGCGGAACCGGCAGCCCCTACTTCTCTACGGATACCGCGGCGGCTTTGCGCGGGATGGAAGTGAAAGCCGACGTGATCCTGAAAGCGACCAAGGTGGATGGCGTCTATGACCGGGACCCCGGCACTTCATCCGATGCCAAGATGTTTTCGCGTATTTCATACCTGGACGTTCTTTCCGGAGGACTCGCCGTGATGGATACCACGGCAATCTCGCTGTGCATGGATAACGGCCTGCCGATTATTGTGTTTAACCTGAAGGTTTTCGGCAACCTCAAGCGGGTTGTTGCTGGAGAAAAGGTGGGTTCTCTCATTGCGCGCTAGTGTAATGTCCCAGAAGTTCGTAACCTAATTCTAGCGCTGCGACTGTCATGCTGAGCCCGTTCGCTCCGCTTCGAACGGTCCCTTCGCTCTGCTCAGGGCAGGCTCTGAGCCGATTCGCTCCTATTCGAATCGCTCTGAGCGAAGCGAAGAGGCTCAGGGTAAACTCCGTGAGGAATCTTGCTCTGAAAATAAAGGACCTGCGACTTTCCCCGTCGTCTTCAACTCCTCGGGATGATACTCTGCAGGAGTTTTTCAGCAACCTGCCGGACTTTTGATTTGTTTCTGTGCGAAGCGCCCGCACGCTGGATTTCCGCTTACG
>JASHTR010000156.1 GCA_030040455.1 Terriglobia bacterium
AGTGCCAACTGCGCCCGTTTGCCTCCACCACACGACCCTTTCCGCCAGCATCCCGCTGCAGGTTCTAACCGGCGAATATTGCACAGTTACCGCATCGGCCCAGGTTGATTGGCTGAAACTTCAGCTCCCTTCGCGAAAAGTACACGATGGAGATGGAAACTCTAGCGCTGAGAGCTGATTGATCCTCAGTTAGTCGAGTCGTCTGGGAGCATAATTCATCCATCACATGCGGTGATAATATCAGATATGATTATAGAAGATTCTAAATCGTCATTGCTATTGCTGACCTACTACACCTTCAGAGAAGCTTGCGCCAACTCGAATGCGCAACACGCCTCCATTGCCCGTCTTTCCGACCCCGGTGAATTGAAAAAACTCCACAATCTGGCCGCCGGCCTGCCCGGAGAGTCATCGAGGCAATAGCAGAGGTCGTGGATGTCTTTCGACATATCGCGACTGGGAAGTGAATGAGCCTTCATGATTATAAAATCGACGACCGAAGTACACATGAATGATGATATGTTTAAATATATGTTATATTAAAAGAATATAAATTTATAGATCACAATTGTTGGTGTTGATATGCTATAATAAATCAATCATGAAGAGCGAAATAAAAAAACAAATCAAACCGCTCAGGCTTCAAGGACTGCCTGAAGATCTGCGTCAACAGATAAAACAGGCGCGACGCGAACGCGGTTGGAGCCAACGCAAGCTAGCCTCGCTCATCGGATTGCCTCAACCGCACATCTCCGCTATCGAATCCGGGGAGGTCGTACCGCGCTTCGACACCCTGCTCGACATCGTCCGCGTTCTCGGCCAGGATCTTTTGCTCGTCCCGCGAGTGCTCGTCCCCGCCGTGCAGTCCCTTATTCGCGCTCACAAGCAGCCGGCCGGGTCAGAGGAGCAACCCCTCTACGCTGTGGGCACCGAGGAACCCACACGGGAGGAGAAGAATCACGATGAAGTTTGATCCCAAAACCCTCAACGCGCTCTCCGTGAAACTGCACAACCGTCGCATCGGCGTCATCAATCGCCTGGGTGGCGACCAATACTACTTTTCCTTCGAACAGGATTACATCGACGATCCAAACCGGCCCGTGCTGAGCTTGTCTTTCAAGGGACAACGTGGCGGGTTGGTGCTACCGAGGCGCCCCATCACTGCACGCTTGCCGCCGTTCTTCTCGAACCTCTTGCCGGAGGGCCATCTGCGCGAATATTTGGCAGCCCGCGCCGGTGTGAAGCCGCAACGCGAATTCTTTCTCCTCGCTGTACTCGGCGCCGACCTTCCGGGCGCGCTCATAGTGACGCCGCACGATCAACAGGAAGGAGGCCTCCATCATGACAGCGAAGATCGTAATGATGATCGCGAGCCTGATGCCGCCCTGAGGTTCTCGCTCGCCGGCGTGCAACTCAAGTTCTCCGCTGTTATGGAAGCAGCCGGCGGTTTGAGCATCCCCGCCGACGGCATGGGTGGCTCCTGGATTGTCAAGCTGCCTTCAGCCCGCTTTCCCGCCGTACCCGAAAACGAGTACGCGATGCTCGCTCTCGCACGCGCCGTAGGAATCGACGTACCGCCGAACCATCTGGTTTATATCAGCGACATTCGAGGCCTTCCGCCGGACGCGGGAAGGATGGAAGGCCAGGCGCTCGCCGTGCAACGCTTCGACCGTGGTCCCGGCGGCGGGCTGATACACATGGAAGATTTCGCTCAGGTGTTCGGCCTGTTTCCCGACGACAAATACGACAGGCGCAGCTACGCCAACGTCGCTGCCGTGCTCTGGGCGGAAACCGGCGAAGATGGAACCTATGAGTTTGTGCAGCGCGTGGTATTCTCCGTGCTCATCGGCAACGGCGACATGCACCTCAAGAATTGGTCGCTTCTATATCCTAACGGCCGCACGCCGCTCCTTTCGCCCGCCTATGATCTGGTCTCCACCCTCTCATACATCCCGAGCGATCGGCTCGCTTTGAATTTTGGAGGCAGCCGCAGCCTTAGTGAGGTCACCCCTGACCAAGTGCGTCGCTTCGCCGATACCGCGCGACTGCCGGTCAGTCCTCTCTGGCCGATCGTCGCAGAGACAGCGGAACGAACTGCAACCGCATGGGAACATCTCGAGGAGAAAGACCTGCTTCCGCACGATATTCGCATGGCTGTCGGCGAGCAAATACTTGCTGTCGCAGCGGCAATTCGTTCGCACCGCCCACGTTAGTTGGAGATTGCCGGGAGCGCAAAGCTCTCCACGCACGCTAGAATCAAACCGTTCGTCGCCACACCTTCCCTCGAGGTGCCCGCGCGTTATCGGCGGATTGGGGTTCAGACGACTCATCGAAATATAAGAATTTGGTGAGCAGTGAGGGAATCGAACCCCCAACCTACTGATTAAGAGTTATGGCAATTCGAAACAATCAGTTCAGCGTTTCCCTTTTTTTCATAATCTTACGTCCACTCCGGGGATCTGCTTTCGCTCAACTCAGAACCCTTTTCTGTACAAAAACATGGGGTTCTGGAACAGTTTTGGTACAATCCGTTCCTGATGGACTCGACGGCTCAGGCGGGAACTTTTGGA
>JASHTR010000157.1 GCA_030040455.1 Terriglobia bacterium
CTACTCCGACCCGGCTGACGACGGCTACTGGCGGGGAGACGTATTTCCAAAAGGTCCCTGGCGCCCTCGCGAGGGCGTGCAGCGCGGGAGCGTGATGGATATGGTGATCTATCCGGGCGACCCGCTGACGCCGGGCGTTGGCGCCACCAGGGAGGCCCGGCGCTTGCCCTTGAAAGATGCCAAGACGATTACCAAAATTCCGGTGCTTCCGCTATCCTACGGAGACGCGATGCCGCTGCTCCGGGCCATTGGAGAGACCGTTGCTCCTCCCGCCTGGCGCGGTGCGCTGCCGATCACTTACCACATCGGACCAGGACCAGCGAGGGTCCACTTGAAGCTGGTTTCGAGCTGGAACGTCCAGCCCATTCATGACGTTATTGCCAGAATTTCAGGCTCCGATGACCCGGAGGAATGGATTATTCGGGGAAATCATCAAGATGCGTGGGTAAACGGGTCTGAAGATCCAGTCTCCGGAATCACACCGGAACTGGAAGAAGCGCGGGCCTTCGGGGAACTGTTGAAGCAAGGCTGGAAGCCAAGACGGACTATCATTTATTGTGCCTGGGACGGCGAGGAAGAGGGCCTGCTGGGATCAACCGAATGGGCGGAAGAGCACGCCAGCGATTTGCGCCAGCACGCGGTGGTTTATATTAACTCCGATTCGAACGACCGGGGCTACCTCCAGGCTGCGGGGTCGCCTTCACTCCAGAAATTCGTCAATGGCGTTGCCCGCGACATTGAGGATCCCCAGACTGGCTTCACGGTTGAGAAGCGACTTCGACTCTATCGCATCGCCCACGCACGCACGCCCGACGAGCGCGACGAGTTGCGCGAAGGAGGCGAGTTGAAGATCGGAACGCTCGGCTCAGGCTCCGACTATTCCGCCTTTCTGGATCATCTCTCAATCGCTTCCCTGGATCTCAGCTACGGAGATGACGTAAGTCTTGGCGGAGTTTACCATTCCGTTTACGACGATTTCTACTGGTACACCCACTTCGGCGATCCGACGTTTGAATACGGCCGGGCGCTCGCCCAAACCGCCGGGACTGCCGTTATGCGCCTGACGGACGCGGATTTGCTTCCTTTCAGCTTCATGGACCTTGCCGACGCGGTGCGAACTTACGCCCATGGGGTGAAACAAGACTTAAGAAATGCGAGGGAGCAGGCCCGCGAACACAACATGGAAATTACGGAAAACGTCTTCCGTGCGACGTCCAGCCCGCAACAACATGTGCCGCCGCCGAAAATGGCGCCATTCCCTCCCTACCTGAATTTTTCCAGCCTCGATAACGCAGTCGCCAGCCTGCGCGCCGCCGCGCGGGAATACCATAAGCTCCTTATTCAGGCGGAGGCAGACGGCGGTGCTGCTGAGAGCCGGCCGGCCGTGGAGCAGCTCAACGAACTCTTACTCCAAAGCGAGCCGTCGCTTTCGATTCCCGAAGGCTTGCCCGGGAGGCCCTGGTATAAGAACTCCCTCTATGCTCCCGGTATGTTCACAGGCTACGCAGCAAGAACGCTGCCGGGCATCCAACAGGCCATCGCAATGAAAGACTGGAAGCTGGCGAATGCGGAGATCTTGAAGACCGCGACGGCGATCGATCAGGAGTCGCAATTGATCCAAAAAGCCTCGCAGGCGCTTGAGGAGACTATGAAATAAGCGGTATAATGCCCTCCCTGTATTTCTTGAAGCAGTGCTGACTCCAGCGCCGAAAATCGCCGGTGAGGACGCTGGCGCTACAATAAACCTGTTGCGCAAAACCCCAGCGCCGTCATTCCCGCGAAAGCGGGAATCCAGCGCGATGGACCCCGCTTTCGCGGGGGTGACAACAACCTGTTGCAGGCTTTCCGGAGAAACGAAAGCCTGTGCTACCCCGCTTGTTCGGAGCGAGAGGTGGCTGCATTCGAAAGGAGAGTATTATGAGACGCTATGCGATGGCAACATTAACCACGGCGCTAGTTGTGGCGCTAGCGGGCCCGATTTTTGCGCAGCGAAGCCCGCGTGGACTCACTAAAATCAGCCTCAACGGTCATACCGTATCGATTGACTACGGCCGACCGTCGCTGAGGGGCCGCAACGTCTCGGAATTGCTGAAGGGAAGGTTGGACCCTGGCGAAGGCTTCTGGCGGATGGGCGCGAACTCCTCAACCACCTTCACTAGTGACACCGACCTGAAGTTTGGCGACGTGATTGTCCCTAAGGGCACTTATAGCCTTTGGGCGCAGCGCCAGAGCGATAACTCCTGGAGGCTGGTATTCAACAAGCAGCACGGGCAGTGGGGAACGGGACCCGGAAGCCACAATCCCCAACTGGATTTCGCTTTCGTGCCCTTCAAGGAAACCAAGGTTTCGAGTGACGCCCAGATGCTGACCATTCGCCTGGAGAAGAGTGGTGACGGCGGAAGGCTTGTGGTTCACTGGGGCGATATGGAGCTTACCACCCACTTCATGGCCTCGTAACGAGCGCCACGGCGGCAATCTTGCGCGCCAACTGCGAGACAGCGGCGCGATCGAGCTCCTTGAGCGAAAACCAGCGGAAGGCTCCGCGGCTGGGAGGCGGCTCGAAGGGATAAAGTGTCACCTGAATGGAGCGGAAGGTGATGGTGTGTCGAACTGAGCCTGCTGGAGGGCCCGGACGCGCGCCCGAGCCGGAATGAGCCGCCAACTTCCTCTGCAAATTTGCCACGGCCTGCTTTCGGGATTCTCCAAAGGCGGAAGGAAAATTCCATAAGTCGCCGAGCAGACCCTCGTCCATGCCGCGAACGAGAGCCACCTTATTCCCTCGCAAAACAACGGCTGCCGCAAGATGCCTTCGCTCGGTCGGGCGACGGGCGCGAGGCTCAGGGTACAATTCAGGATTGCCTTCTTGAAAGGCTTTGCACCACTTCTGAATCGGGCAGGCGCTGCATTGTGGTGTGCGCGGCAGGCAGAGGGTTTGGCCCATCTCCATGAGGGCCTGGTTAAAATCTCCCGGGCGCCTGCGAGCGAGCAGGCACCCAAGCTGGCGCTCGACCTGCTCGCGAAAAGCCACTTGATGAAGGTTGCCTCTACAGGCGTTCAGCCGCGCGACGACGCGCGCCACGTTGCCATCCAGCACCGGCAGCGGCCGGTTATAAGCGATGCTCAGCACGGCGCAAGCGGTGTAGTGGCCGACGCCGGGAAGGGTTCGCGCCTCCTGATATTGGTCCGGAAACTTGCCGTTAAACCTTGCTACCACTTCCCGTGCTGCCCTGTGCAGTTGCCGGGCGCGACGGTAGTAGCCGAGGCCAGACCACTGCTCAGCCACTCTCTCAAACGAAGTGCGCGCCAAACGGTGGACGGTTGGGAAGGCGCGGAGGAATCGGACATAATAGGGAATCACCGTCGCAACCTGAGTTTGTTGCAACATGATCTCGGAAACCCAGATCGCATAAGCGTCTTTTGCGCCTCGCCAGGGAAGCGGCCGGGCATTCGCGTGATACCAGCGGAGCAGCGCGCCGCGAATGGCGAAATCTCGCGGCGTGGCATTTGGAAAGAGCAGACTCATGGCTTATAAGAACCTGCGGGAATTCATGGCGCGCCTCGAACGCGAAAAGCAACTGAAACGCATCCAGGTCCCCGTAGACGTTGACCTGGAGATCACCGAGATCACCGACCGTGTTTCAAAGTCCGGCGGCCCTGCCCTTCTCTTCGAGCATCCCCGCTCCGCCAAAGATAACACGGAGTATTCCATTCCGGTGCTCATCAACGCCTTTGGGACGCGGAAAAGGATCGAGTTGGCGCTGGAGGTGGAATCCATTGAAAATATTGCGCGGCGCATCGAAGAGCTTTTGGAAACCAAGCCGCCGGAGGGTTTGCTCGACAAGATGAGGCTGCTGCCCCGCCTAGCGGAGTTCGGCTCTTTTCTGCCAAAAACAGTAAAAGACGGGCCCGTCAAGGAGGTGATCGCGCGGCAGGATCTTTCGTTGTCGCAGTTTCCCATAATGCAATGCTGGCCCCAGGATGGGGGCCGATTTAT
>JASHTR010000158.1 GCA_030040455.1 Terriglobia bacterium
GGAAATAGTCAATGTCTTCCGGCGAGAGTACGTCTTCCAGATAGAACAACCGGACAGGCTCGAGTTCCTTGGCAAATTGGACAGCCTGGCGTGGGGTCACGCGCTCATGCACGTCATGAATGAGTCCGACGTCGTCGCCCAACTGCGTCCGGCACGCTTCAAGCATTTGCCGCGCAAGGCGCATGTAAGGCCCCGGCTCGAATACGGGGCCGGCGTGCAAACCCTTTATCGGAGTGCCGCCGCGCGGGCCATAAGAGGACATGCCGGGCACTCCCGTCATGATTTTGATGACTCGAAACCCCTTTTCCTGTGCCGCACGGGCGCGGTCAACGGCCTCGGCCACCTCCACGCCGCCCACCGTGGCGTACGTTTCAGCCGCTTCGCGCGCCTTGCCTCCCAGCAGTTGGTAAACCGGCATGTTCGCCTGCCTGCCCTTGATGTCCCACAGCGCTTCGTCTACCCCGCTGATCGCATTGTTGAGCACGCCTCCATTCCGCCAGTAGGAGCTGTTGTAGCAGGCCTGCCAGGTATCCTCGATGCGGTCCGCAGGCTGCCCAACGAGGAGCGGCTTGAGATATTTTTCCACGGCCGGCACCACTAGGTCGGCGCGCTGGGTAAAGGTGGCGCAGCCGTAGCCGTAGAGGCCGTCCTGATCGGTGAGGATCTTAACCACCACCAGGCGCGCGCCGTAAGGTTGCGTCGCGATCACCTGGATGTCTTTGATGATGGGCGTCGGCAATCCGCGCACTGCGCGCGCCGCCTGCTCGTTCGTTTGTGCGGACGCTCCTGAAGCCGCCCCTGTCAGCGCTTCAGAAAGGGCCGCGCCGCCCAGGACTCCTGCCGTGCCTTTCAGAAAATTTCTGCGAACCAACTGCCGTCCATCCAAACTGTTGTCGCTCATCGTTGCCTCCGTATTTATAGAATCAAATAAATGCCGCGATCCTTCCTCGCCTTCGGCTCCTCAGGATGACACGCTCCTGGAGTTTTTTATCGCGCTGCTGTTAACGTCGTTACTGCGTTCCGCGCGGAGGATGGGCAAGGGCTTCCGCCAAGGCTTTCTGGACGGCCAGGTTATTGGGATCGATCTTGAGAACCTCACGCAGTTCTCGAACGCCTTGATCCCATTGCCCCAGGCGCAGGAGCGCCGCAGCGAAGTTCACCCGAATTCCGACATGTTCCGGGTCGAGCTCCACTGCCTCACGGTATTTCTCCAGCGCCTGCGGCAGCTTGCCGGCTTTTTCGAGAGCGGCGCCCTGGTCGTTGAGCTGGACTGCCTTGAAAGCGTTTTGGTCGACCTCATCTTTTTGGCGCAGCATCGCCGTGAGCTTTCTCCTCGCAGCCTCGGCCTCAGTGGGATGGCCCGCCTCCTGCAAGGCGCGCTCCAGATTATACATTGCGGACTGGCTTTCCGGATCGAGACGCACGGCTTCTTCCAGATGGGGAAGAGCGAGCTGCGCCTTCCCCTGGTCGAGAAACTCGGAGCCGAGTCGAGTTTGCGCCACAGGGTCTTCGGGAGCGAAATCGACCGCCTTTTCAAAAGCTGCCAGCGCGCCCGCGTCGTTGAGGAGGGTTTTCCGGGCTTCCCCAAGATCAGACCACGCTTCGGCAAAGTGAGGATCGAGCGAGACAGCTTGCTCTAAATCCGTCGCTGCCCGCTTTACCTGGCCGCGTTCGGTATAAATTTTAGCGCGCAAGTAGTGCGGAAAAGCTGCGTCTGGATTTTCCCCCATAAGCTCGATGGCGCGGTCCAGATGCGGCTGGGCCTGCAAATACCCGCCGGACTTGAGCAGGATCAAGCCAAGGTTCACTTGCGCCGTGGCAAAATCCGGGTTCAGCGCGACAGCCTTTTCAAACGGGCTGAGGGCGGCTTCGGAGTCGCCAAAGGCATTGAGCGCCTCCCCGAGCGCGTTTTGAGCCTTGGCGGAATCCGGTCGCAGGCGGACCGCCTCCGTCAGTTGAGCGATCGATTCCGAACCGTTGCCCTCCTCCATCAGGATGCTTCCCAGCAGCAGCCGGGCGTCTGCGTCGCGCGGATGATCCTGAACGATCTTGTAGAGGAGTTGAGCGGCCTCCGTGCGATGGCCATTGGAAAGCAGATCCCAAGCCTCTTCAACCGAAGGGCCCTGAGCCAGCGCCAGCATGGCGCACGCGAGCAGCAAGCTCAAAAGGAGTCCGGAAGAGCGGGCTTTGGCACAGGCTATTCGTGAATTTCCCATGTTCGAGAGCTCATTTAAACCCGTGCCCACTTCTCTGTTCGCGTAATTCCCCGACCTTCCGTCACGGTAATTAAATGGCCGGACGAGAGAGCGGTGAATTTCTCAATCTGCCCGCGGGGCCACCGGACCTCCACGTCGGCCACGGTCGCCGCCCCAAGGCCGAAATGCAGCCGGGTATCGCTTGCGGAAAGGTAAGACGCCTGGCTCAGCACCTCCTGCGCCTGAACCTTGCCGCCGTAGCGGACCGTAACCCGCCCGCCGATCGCACTACGATTCGATTGAACGCCAATCAGCTTGATCTTGATCCAACGATTGCCGCCCGTCACGTCGTTTCGCAACAGCGAAGGTGGTTCATTATGATTCACGATGAGGATGTCCACATCGCCATCGTTATCAAAGTCGCCAAAGGCGCAACCGCGGCTCGAATGCAGGGCGTCCACGCCCGGTCCCGCCATGCCCAGCAGCTCCTCGAAGCGTCCTTTCCCAAGATTGCGAAAGACAAGGCGCGGAGTTTTGTAGCCCGCGTGCAGCTCCGGATAGATGCCGCCGGTAACCTCAAAAATGTCCGGGTTGCCGTCGTTGTCCAGATCGACGATGCCCGCGCCCCAGCCCACATAGCGAGTTTCAACACCCAACCCCGAGGCCCGCGTGACGTCCCAGAAGTAGCCCTTGCCGTCATTTAGATAGACTCCGGGCGTATCTTCGGCAAAGTGCGTCTTCACAATGTTAAGGCTGCCTGTTAGGCTGAAATCCCCGACGCCCACGCCCATGCCAGCCTGTTCCATCCCGTCATCGCTCAAGGCCACGCCTCTTTCCATGCCCTGCTCGCTGAACGTTCCGTCGTGGTTATTGATGAAAAGGAGGCTCGGTGTGGAATCACATGCCACGTAGATGTCCGGCCAGCCGTCGTTATTAAAGTCCGCCGGGACCACAGTCAGCCCGTAGCCGCCGTAGGACTTGGCGATTCCCGAAGCAACGGTAACGTCCGTGAACGTCCCGTCGCCGTTGTTGTGATAAAGGCTGTGTCGCCCATAAGGCAGGCCGCGTGGGCCACAGAACACCGGCACGTCCCCGTAATTGCAGCCGCCCATCTGCCCGGGACGAGGCGTTGAATGGATATCGAAGGTAACGTAATTCGAGACGAAGAGGTCCAGGCGGCCGTCCCGGTCGTAATCGACAAAGGCGCATCCGGTCCCAAAACGCGGCTGGGGGTTAAGAAGTTTCGCGTCGTGAGTGGCGTCCGTGAACGTGCCATCCCCGTTATTTCGGTAGAGGAGGTTCTGGCCCCAGCCGGTGATGAACAGGTCTTCGAAGCCGTCGTTGTTGTAGTCCCCCACCGTCACGCCATAGGCGTACCCCGTGTGGAAGAGACGCGCCTTTTCAGTGACGTCGGAAAACGTGCCGTCGCGGTTGTTCTTATACAAGCGGTTTGAGGCCAAAGGCGATGGGTCGTCGCATCGCGAGCCGGAAAGCACGAGCGCGTCGAGCCAGCCGTCGTTGTCGTAATC
>JASHTR010000159.1 GCA_030040455.1 Terriglobia bacterium
CAGGCTGTTGCTGCCGGGGCGAAGGTGCAAAGGCTGGTGCAGGATCAGTTTTATGGCGACCGGATAGGCGGGGTGGTGGATCCTTTTGGACACGTTTGGCACCTCTCTACCCACAAGGAAGATGTAGCGCCCGAGGAGCTGAAAAAGCGGGCCGCTGCCGCTGCGGCAGCAACCGAACCGAAGAACCGCTGAGCTGGCGCATCACTTTTTTTTGGCATAAAAAATGCTCTTCCTCTCTGGATTTCTGGTATACTGCTGAGAATGGGTTAATGGACACTTGATTTCCTGGCGTTTGCGGCCAGCAGGGGAAACGAAAAAGGCCACGGAAGCACAACCAGCAGATGGTTTCTTGCCCACAGCTCTTGAATTGTGAGGGATCAAAAAATCATGAGGGTGCCGGGAGCTAACCCGGTTTAAGGCCTATGCGCGAAATCATCACGTTACAATGCTCGGATTGCAAGCATCGTAACTATACGACGACGAAGAACAAGAAGAAAAACCAGGACCGGCTGGAGTTGAAGAAATTCTGCCCCACATGCCATCACCACACTTCTCATAAAGAAGTGAAATAGCGGTGGAGAGGGTGGAAACGCCGGACGACATGAGATGCTTCCATTGGAGTCGGGCGCAGGCGTCGCCCGGAACAGGTTCCAGTGAAGGGGCGTAAGTTTAACGGCTAGACTGCCGGTCTCCAAAACCGGTCGTGGGGGTTCGAATCCCTCCGCCCCTGCCAATCCGGCAGACGGGTGGGTGGCTGCAGGCAGGTTCCTTAAGCGGAAAAAAGGCATGGCCGACGAGATCACAATACAAAGAGGGGCGTGGGAAAGGCTTCGAGAATATTACCAGGAAGTAAAAATCGAGATGAAGCGCGTGACCTGGCCTACGAAGCAGGAAACGTACGCCACCACGGTTCTGGTGCTGGCCTGCACGTTTGCTTTTGCGTTGTTCTTTTGGATATGCGACATGGTGTTCCAAAACGCCATTGGGAAATTGCTGATTTACCTTTCGCACCGCTTCATTTAAGGGCTGCGAAGGGCTGACTGGCCCGCAGATTTTTTAACCTCCCGAGGGGGCGCTTCCTTCAAGCAGTAGAGACTTTCAGTCGCGAACATCGTTACATGGGCAAAAATTGGTACATCATCCATGCTTACTCCGGATTCGAAAGAAAAGTTGCGGAGACGCTCCGAGGCCGGATTGAGGCGGCAGGCTTAGGGAATCGTATCGGAGAAATTTTGGTGCCGAGTGAGGATGTGGTCGAGATGCGCGCTGGCAAGAAGGTGGTATCTCCCAAGCTCTTTTATCCGGGCTACGTGCTGGTGGAAATGGACATGGATAACGAGACGTGGCACATGGTCCGTTCGACTCCCCGGGTGACGGGTTTTGTGGGCTCCGGGCAGATGCCAAGCCCGCTCACGCAGGAGGAGGTGGACCGCATTGTTCATCGCGTCGAGGTGGCTTCCGAACATCCCAAGCCGAAACTCAGCTTCGAAAAGGGTGAAACCGTTAAGATTAACGAGGGACCCTTCAAGGATTTCACGGGATTAGTGGATGAAATCAACGACGATCGCTCCACCCTTCGCGTGATGGTTACGATCTTTGGTCGGTCCACTCCGGTGGAGTTGGATTTCTACCAAGTGGAAAAGAGTTCTTAGCTGGCGGCGCGCGTCTTTCGGACCGGGTCGGGAGGGCTAAGCCGGCCGGGAAGGATCCGTATGGCAAAAAAAATAACAGCAATGATCAAGCTTCAAATCACGGCGGGAAAGGCCACGCCCGCTCCTCCCGTCGGCCCGGCGCTCGGCCAGCACGGGGTGAACATCATGGAATTTTGCAAAGCCTTCAACGCCAAGACTTCTGCAAAAGATCAGGAAGGCCTCATCATCCCCGTCGTAATAACTGTTTATCAGGACAGGACGTTCGGGTTCATTACCAAGACTCCGCCCGCCTCCGTGCTCCTCAAGCGCGCCGCAGGCATTGCCAAGGGATCGGGCGAGCCGAATAAAAGCAAAGTTGGCAAAGTCTCCGAAAAGCAGGTTGAAGAGATCGCTAAGACCAAGCTGCCTGATTTGAACGCACAAGACTTGACGGCGGCCATAGCGACAATCAAAGGAACTGCGCGGAGCATGGGGATCGAAGTGACCGCATAAGCGCCCGCAGATTGCAAAATAAAACGCGGAGAGGATTCATTCCGCGTAACCTGTGCAACCTGCGGATCAAGTTTCAACGAGGAGTTGGACGGTGGGAAAGAAATATGAAGCAGCCATGAAGCTAGTGGACAAGCCGGCTTACTCCTTGCCCGAGGCTATTCCCTTGCTTAAGAAGGTGGCTTTCGCGAAGTTTGATGAGACGGTGGAAGTCGCCATGCGGCTGGGCGTGGATCCGAAACATGCGGATCAAATGGTGCGCGGCACGGTGGTGCTTCCCCACGGACTGGGCAAGAGCATGCGCGTGATCGTGATCGCCTCCGGCGATAAAGTACGCGAAGGCCGGGAGGCGGGCGCCGACGAAGTAGGAGGCGACGATCTGGTGCAGAAGATTCAGGGAGGCTGGATGGATTTTGACGCGGTCATCGCCACGCCGGACATGATGAAGTCGGTTGGCCGGTTAGGCAAGGTCCTGGGACCGCGCGGCCTGATGCCAAACCCCAAGACCGGCACCGTCACGGTTGATGTCGCTCGCGCGGTGCGGGAAGTAAAGGCGGGAAAGGTGGAGTTTCGCGTTGACAAGACAGGGATTATTCATTGTCCGGTGGGTAAGGTCTCCTTTGATGGCGAAAAGCTCGCCGAAAATGCACATGCGCTGATTTCCAGCGTCATCAAGGCCAAACCCGCCACAGCCAAAGGACGCTTCGTAAAGAGTATTACCCTGTCCTCGACGATGAGCCCGCCGATCACGATTGACGCAGGCTCTGTCGAAGCGCCTTAACAGGCGTTCATGGCGCTTTTCGACATCCACGAAGCATGAAAATTACGCCGAAATCATTCCCGCGTAACCGAGAATCTACCTTGCCCGGTGAGGGGAGCGTATTTTCAGAACCGTTTGCTGGAGGAATCAAAATTCTTAAGGCTGGGGGATTGGGCCCATCAGGGCATTTCGCGCGATCATGAAAAAAGAGGAAAAACAACAAAAGGCTGAGGAGCTGCACCAAGAGCTGTTGAACGCCCGCGCGGTGATTCTTTCCGGGTTTGAGGGGATCACCGTGAGCCAGGATTATGAGTTGCGCCGTAAACTGACGGGCGCGGGAGCGAAATACCGTGTAGCAAAGAACAGCATTATTGAGCGCGCCGCCCAGGGCACTCCGGCAGAGGCCGCTGCGGCCGCGCTCAATGGCACCACTTCGCTCGCCTATACCGAGGGCGACCCGGTTTCTCTGGCCAAAGCGATTACGGCCTACGCGAAGGAGAATGCCGTTCTGGTTTTTAAGGCAGGGGTTGTTGAAGGGCGCGTCATCACGCTGGGAGAGATGAACGCGATTGCGACGCTTCCGTCGCGCGAAGCGCTGCTCGCGAAGGTGCTTTTCCTGATCAATTCTCCAGCGCAACGGACGGCAGCGGCGCTCTCAGCACTCAGCCGCAATCTCGCTTACGTGATCCAACAGGGCGTGGAGCAGGGCAAATTTAAGGAGGCCAGCGCGTGAAGTCTCATCAGCTCGGGGGGGCGAGCTGGCTGTAAATTTCGGGAGGAAAAAAGACACAATGTCAGAACGAGTGGAGAAGATCGTCGAGGAAGTCAAGGGGCTGAATCTTCTGGAAGCTGCCGAGCTGGTGAAGAAGCTTGAAGAGGCGTTGGGCGTGAGCGCGGCGGCTGCGGCCCCGGTGGTGATGGCGGCCGGTGCGGGTGCCGCGGCCTCGGCCGGTGCGGCCCCTGCCGAAGAGAAGACGGAGTTTACCGTCGTGCTGACCGCGGTCGGCGCGAACAAGATCAATGTGATCAAGGCGGTTCGCGAAGTGACCAGCCTTGGATTAAAAGAGGCGAAGGACCTTGTTGACGGGGCGCCCAAGCCGATCAAGGAAGGCACCAACAAGGAAGAAGCTGAATCGATCAAGAAGAAGTTTACGGAAGCCGGCGCAACGGTTGAAATCAAATAATCCATCCTGGCGATGCAGGGCATGGGCGGGGAACACGCGTGACGGCGACTCTACCGGCGCTGGCCAGGGGTTCGTGTGGTTTCTGCATCCTCATTAACCCGCTCTGCATCATATTCAATAGAGAATTCTCGGCTGGCGATCCACTGTGT
>JASHTR010000160.1 GCA_030040455.1 Terriglobia bacterium
TGGGTTTAATTTCTACCCGCTCTCGCCGCGCTATATTGACCCCCTAAAGGCGAAGACGATGATCGGCGAGCTTCCGCCTATGGTCACGCCCGTGGGCATCTTTGCCGACACGGCAGATGCCGGAAGCGTCGCGGCCACTGCCCGCGCCGCCGGCGTGACGGCAGTTCAGGTGCACGGGCCAAGATTTCCCGAGAATTGGGAGGCGCTCGCAGGCTTCAAATTGATCCGCGCCGTCGCGGTAAAGGCGGAGTTCGATCCATCAACGCTGCGCGCGTTGCGGGCTGACGCTATTCTTTTAGACGCCTGCGATCCGGTCAATATTGGAGGAAGCGGCAAGCGCATTGATTGGAATCTTGCGCGGAGGGCGGGCCAACAAGGTAAAATCATCATCTTGGCCGGAGGATTGACGCCGGAGAATGTGGCCGAGGCCATCCTCAAGGTGAAACCCTTTGCGGTGGACGTAGCGAGCGGCGTGGAATCGGCGCCGGGAATCAAGGACCACCAGAAGTTAAAGGCGTTCTTTGAGAGTGTGACCGCCGCGCACACGAGCTAAGGCGGTCAGCGGTCAGCAGTCAGCTTTCAGCCTGCGAGCAAAAGGTAAGAGGGTCACGATTTGATGAATCTTACATCATCCAACAACGTACCCGACGCGCACGGGCGCTTCGGCGAATTCGGTGGGCGCTATGTGCCGGAGACGCTGATGCATCCGGTTGAAGAATTGGAGCGGGCTTACGATGAAGCGCGCGCCGATCCGGAGTTTCAGGCCGAGCTTGACACCCTGCTCAAGAACTATGCCGGGCGGCCCACACCTCTTTTCTTCGCGCAACGGCTGACGGCCTGTCTGGGCGGGGCGCGGATTTTTCTCAAGCGTGAGGATTTGCTGCACACGGGCGCTCACAAGATCAACAATTGCCTCGGCCAGGGACTGCTGGCCAAGCGCATGGGGAAGACGCGCGTCATCGCCGAAACCGGCGCGGGCCAGCACGGCGTGGCGACGGCCGCGGCGGCGGCGCTTCTGGGGCTGAAGTGCGTCGTCTATATGGGTGAGGCAGACATGGCTCGCCAGGCGCCCAACGTTTTCCGGATGCGGCTGATGGGCGCGGAGGTGATTCCTGTTTCCTCCGGCTCGAAGACGCTGAAGGACGCCGTCAACGAGGCCATGCGCGACTGGGTGACAAACGTTGAAACCACGCATTATCTTCTCGGCTCGGCGCTTGGCCCGCACCCTTACCCGGTTATGGTGCGGGATTTTCATCGCGTCATCGGCCAGGAAGTCCGCAGCCAGGTCCGGGAAGCAGCCGGCCGCTTGCCGGACTTTCTTTTCGCCTGTGTGGGCGGAGGAAGCAATTCCATTGGCCTCTTCTACGATTTCATCCCTGAGACCGGCGTGAAAATGGTGGGCGTAGAAGCAGGGGGGAAGGGAACGGCTCTCGGCGAGCACGCAGCGCGATTTTCCGGAGGAAAGCCCGGAGTGCTCCACGGCATGTATACTTATGTGCTCCAGACAGAGGATGGGCTGATTTCAAATACTCACTCGGTTTCGGCAGGATTGGATTATCCCGCCATCGGGCCGGAGCACGCTGCGCTTTACCGGCAGGGGCGGGTGGAATATACACGAGTGAGCGACCGTGAAGCACTGGAAGCCGCGCGTCTGCTCTCCGAGCAGGAAGGCATTATTCCGGCGCTCGAATCCGCCCATGCGATCGCCGAAGTCCGAAAACGAGCTGGCGCGATGGGTCGGGACGCACTGATCGTGGTGAACCTTTCCGGGCGTGGCGACAAGGACCTCGGAATAATGATGAGTTCTGAATTATGAATGCCGAAAGGCGCGATCGATTCCTCAATTCATAATTCATTCATCATTCAGAATTTCGCATGTCTACACTCTCAACAAGTCGGATTGAAGCAGCGCTCCGCGAGAAGGAGCGAGGCGAAGGCGGCAAGCTGATCGTCTATCTGACGGGGGGCGACCCATCCATTGAGGAAACAGGAAAGCTGCTTGCCGCGGTGGACCGGGGCGGGGCAGATTTAATTGAGCTGGGCGTTCCGTTTTCTGACCCGATGGCCGACGGCCCGGTGATTCAGCGCGCCTCCGAGCGCGCCCTTCGGGCCGGGGCGACGCTTGCAAAAATCCTCGCGCGTCTCGCGGAATGGCGTGCCGCCGTGCGCGCTCCGATCATTCTGTTCAGCTACTACAACCCGGTTCTTCAATACGGCGTGGAGCGCTTCGCGCGCGATCTCGCGCTGGCCGGCGCGGAAGGTGCGCTGGCCGTTGACCTTTCACCCGAGGAAGCGCAAAATTACGTGGCCGCGCTGCGTGCGGAGAACCTGGATACCGTCTTCCTGGCTTCGCCCACTTCCACGGACGAGCGGCTGCGCCGCGTCGCGCAGCTTTCAACAGGTTTCTTATACCTGATCTCGCGGCCGGGGGTGACGGGCGAGCGCGCAAGCCTTTCGGCCGCGGTTCGGCCGCTGGCGGAGCGCGCGCGCCGCTTCACCTCCCTCCCGCTCGCCGTCGGCTTTGGTCTCTCGGCTCCGGATCAGGTGCGGCAGGCGCAGGAGCTTGCCGACGCAGCCGTGGTGGGAAGCGCGCTGGTGCGCGCCATCGAGGAGCAATACGCACGTGGGGGAGAGGAAACCATTGAGCGCTTTGTGCGCTGGCTGAAATCCGGCACAGGGAGCAGACTTTCATGAAGGATATGGCGGAGTGGCGAAAGCGTATTGACGGGATCGACCAGCAGATCCTGAAGCTGCTGAACGAGCGCACGCACTGCGCGGTGGAGATTGGACGATACAAGAAGGAGCACCGCCTGCCAGCGTGGGTGCCGGAGCGAGAGGCGGAAATCCTGCGTAACGTGGTGAAGGCGAATGCCGGTCCGTTGGATGATGCGGCCGTGCGGAGACTCTTCGAGCGGATTATCGACGAGGCGCGGTCGCTCGAGTGGCACATCCTTCACTGCGATTCTGCCGAAGCGAAGGAGTCCTAAGACCTATGGTTGTCGTCATGGAACAAGGTGCGGCGGAGGAGCATATCCAGCGCGTCATCGATAAGCTGATGAAGATGGGTTTTAACGTGCACCGCTCCACGGGCGTGCTGCAGACCGTCTTGGGCGGGGTGGGTGCCAAAGCGGACTTTGACACCCGGGAGATTGAGATGCTCGACGGAGTTCAGGAGGTGCATCGGATTATCTCGCAGTACAAGTTGGCCAGCCGCCACTTCAGGCCGGAAGGCTCCGTCATCCCGCTCGGCAAGGGCGTGGCCGTGGGCGGCAAACAGGTTGTGATGATGGCTGGGCCGTGCAGCGTGGAAAGCCCGGAGCAGATTGAAATCATCGCTGATTTCGTAGCCCGGCTGGGCGTGCGCGTCCTTCGCGGTGGCGCCTTCAAGCCCCGCACCTCGCCTTATAGCTTCCAGGGGCTGGGTATCAAGGGGTTTGAGTACATGCGCCAGGCCGCGGACCGGCACAACCTTCTGGTGGTGTCGGAAGTCATGGACCAGACGCAGCTTCCATTGGTGGTCGAGTACGTGGACATCCTGCAGGTTGGGACGCGTAACATGCAGAACTTCAACCTGCTGAAAGAGCTGGGCAAGATTGCAAAGCCCGTGCTTTTGAAGCGTGGAATCTCCGCCACGATCGAGGAATGGCTGCTTTCCGCCGAATACATCATGGCGGGCGGTAACTATAACGTGATCCTGTGCGAGCGAGGCATCCGAACCTTCGAGAGCGCAACGCGAAACACGCTGGACGTTTCCGCCATCCCCGTGGTTCACAAGCTTTCTCATTTGCCCATTATTGCGGATCCCTCGCAAGGCACCGGGCGGCGTGACCACGTGGTGCCCATGGCAAGGGCCGCCGTGGCTGCAGGCGCTGATGGGCTGCTGGTGGAAGTGCACCATGACCCCGAAAGAGCCTTGAGCGACGGCCCCCAGCAGTTGTTTCCTTCGCAGCTTGAAGGCCTGATGGGTGAGTTGAAGGTCATTGCTCCTGCTATCGGGCGCTTATTCTGACCTGAACTGTGACCGCTTCCAATATTCCCTTTCACCGCGTCGCAATCGTTGGCGTGGGCCTGATAGGAGGCTCCTGGGGGCTCGCGCTCCGCGAGCAGGACTTTTGCGGCCACCGCGTCGGCTGCGACCGGCCTGAAGTGCTCAAGCGGGCTCTCGCCATGGGCGCGGTCGACGAAGGCCATGAAGACCTTCGCCAAGCGGTTGCAGGCGCGGAGCTGGTAATTCTCGCGGCTCCCGTCGGCGAGATACTCCATCTTCTATCCGTGCTTAAAGGGGTCGTCTCAGAAAAGGCGCTCGTGACGGACGTAGGAAGCACGAAGCGTTTGATCTGCGAGCGCGCCCGGGAAGCGCTGGGCGAGGCACCGCTTTTTCTGGGTGGACACCCGCTGGCGGGGAAAGAGCGCTCCGGAATTAATAACGCTGATGCCGACCTCTTCAAAAACGCCGCTTATGCCCTCACGCCGAATCGCCCGGAGGACCTTATTGATCGGCGAGTGATCAGCTTTTGCGCGCTCCTCGTCGCCCTGGGCGCGCGTGCAATAGTGATCAACGACGCCGCCCACGATGAGGCGGTGGCCTGGCTCAGCCACCTGCCGCAACTCGTCTCGACCGGCCTTGCAAGCCTCGTAGCGGAAAAGGAAGGATTGCCGCTCGATCTCGCCGCTTCCGGGTTCCGCGACGCGACGCGCCTCGCCGAAAGCCCCTATGCCCTCTGGCGGGATATTTGCGCCACCAACCTGGAGAACATCCAGCCAGCCCTCGATGCCCTCATCCAAAAGCTCCAATCGTTGAGAAGCCATCTTTCCGATGAAGTGTTAGAGCGCGAATTCAGCCAGGCCCTTGCGCTCCGGAAAAAGCTTCGCGAGAAATAGCATAGGAACGTTAGCCGCGCGCGAGATACGGCTGTTTCACCGGGAGCACAATCGCTTCCAACATATTCATGTGCGACGGGAGAGTCGCCATGAGCACCGCCGCCTCGGCGAGCTCTTCTGCCTTCATCCTGGGCTCGGTCGCCGGGACGGTACTCTGGCGGCCCTCGACGCGAACGTTGCCCGGGTGCAGGCAGGAGGCCGAAATTCCAAAATCACGTCCTTCCAATGCGGTCACCAGGGTAAGTCCCCAAAGCCCGAATTTGCTCGTGCTATACGGGCCGGAGTTCAACCGGGGCCGCTGCGCCGAGATGCTGCCGATATTGATAATGCGGCCGCCTCCTTGTTTTTTCATCAGCCGCATCGCCTCCCGCGTGCACAAGAACGGTCCTCTTAGATTGGTGGCGATTACTCTATCCCAGACTTCCGCCCGGAGCTCATCCAAAGGTCCACCCTCCACCAAGCCTGCGTTGTTGACGAGAATGTCCACTCGATGGAAGAGTTCCACGGTGCGATGAAAGAGGGCGGTCACCTGATCCTCATCTGTCACATCGGTAGGGGTTGCGACCACTGTGCCGCCGAGACTCTGAATCCCGGCGGCGGTTTCCGCCAGCCTTTTGGCTCCGCGTCCAGCAATCACAACGCGCGCCCCTTCTCGCGCCAAGCCCTGCGCGATGCCTTTCCCGATGCCGCTGCCGCCCCCGGTGACAATGGCCACTTTTGCATCCAATTTCCCCATGCTGAAATTCCTTTCATCAATCTTTCGAAGGAGGGCTAAAGCGGGCAGCGCGCTGCCCGAATCGTTTTGATCCCGGTGATGTCTGTCTGGAAGCTGCGCGAGCCCTCGCGCGGCGGCTCGCGGATATCCGCGTAATGACGCACAATATGAGTCTTCATACGGACGCTGGTCTTCTTCACGACGGAAGCTTTGCGTTCCTTCGGACCCATGTATCGAGGCGCTCAAGGGCCTTCGTGATATTTTCGACGGAATTGGCGAAAGAGAAACGGAGGTAGCCTTCACCCCATTCTCCGAAAGCCGTGCCGGGAAGGCATGCAACGCCCGCATCGCTCAGCAGCGCATTTGCCAGCTCGCCGGACTTCCAGCCGGTACGGGTAATATTAGGGAACGCATAGAAGGCGCCGTGTGGGCGCGGGCACCGGAAGCCGGGAATCGCGTTGAGCCCTTGAACGATGGCTTCCCGCCGCCGCCGGAATTCTTCGCGCATCCGGTCCACGTGCGATTGATCGCCCCGCAAGGCCGCGATGCCAGCGATTTGGGTAAATGAGGCCGTGCAAGAATCCGAATTGGTCATGAGCCGCCCCACCTGCTCGGCCAGCTCCGGCTTCATGATGCCGTAACCCAGGCGCCAGCCCGTCATTGCATACGTCTTCGAAAAGCCATCAAGAACGATCGTTTTCTCGCGCAATTCCGGAAATTGCGCGGGGCTCACAGGCTCACCTTCAAAAATCAGGCGGCTATAAATCTCGTCGGAGAAGACGGCGACGTCGCGCCGAGCAAGCGATTTTGCCAGCAAATCCCATTCCGACCGCGCGAGAACCCCTCCGGTGGGGTTCTGAGGAGAATTGAGAATCACCATGCGAGTGCGCGGGGTCAAGATATCAAGGATCGCCGCCGCGGCCACGTCAAAATCCTTCTCCTCACGCAAGGGGTAGGGCACGGGCCGCGCTCCAGCGAAGCGGATCATCGATTCGTAAATGGGAAAGCCGGGGTTGGGGTAAAGCACTTCATCTCCAGGCTCGACCAGGGCCAGGATTGCGAAAAAGAAGATAGGCTTCGCGCCCGGCGTGATGACGACTTCAGCGGGATCGATGCGAATACCCCGGCGCTTCCCGGCATCCTCAGCCACCGCCTCCCGCAATTGAGCCAGCCCCGGCGAAGGACTGTAGCGCGTCCAGCCGTCATGCAGCGCCGCGACGGCAGCTTCGACGATATGGGGAGCGGTTGGGAAATCAGGCTCTCCGATTTCCAAGTGAACGACGTCCTTGCCCTGCGTTTCAAGCTGCTGGGCGCGAGCCAGCACTTCGAAGGCACCTTCCGTGCCCAGCCGGGACATGCGCTCGGCAAGCTGGAACTTTGCGGCCGTGACGCTCATTTCACCCTTTCCACCGGATATCCTTGCCGAATCCAGTCAGTGATGAAGCTGCGCTCCAGATCGAGCACTTGAACGTGCGTCAATCCCGCCCGCCGCAGTGCGATATACGCCGGACGGACATTCGGACATTCTTTGAGCGGGCAGCAGCCGCAATAGATCACCACCGGAGTGTTTTTGGGGATTGTTTGCGCCCACTTCCTGAGGCTTTCCACACCGATAGCTGTCCTCGTCGGTCCCTTCAGTAATGCCCCGACGATGTGGTCGCTTTCATATGCGAATTGAAATCCCACACAGACGATAATCGGCTTTGGATTATTCGCCCTTCGGAGTGCCTCTGCTAAAGTCTGGGGAGCGAGGAGTTGACCTCGCGGCCAGGGATCCGGGGCGGAGGACGCCGACGAGCAAAAGGCCGTCCCGGTAATGCAGAGGGAAAAACAGGTGAGCGCAACGAGCAACTGAGCCTTCCTAAAATGCGAAAATGTATTCATGCCGTTCTCCCTGTCGCACGAAAACGATTGAAGAGCCGGGACTCAGTATAATGATATGGACGGACATAATTCAATGCGTTATGGCGGGTGTTTGTAATACCTCAGAAGGCTTGAAGAAAGCGACGGCGGCTGCCTTGCTAAGCCCGTTCGCTGTCATTACCGAGCGCAGCGAAGAATCCCTGTATTTATAAAGTCAAGCAAATTCAGGGATTCTTTCTCCGCTCCGCTCAAGACCGCCTGCGGCTGCTCAGAATGACTGGCGATGGGTTTAGCATGACGGCAGGCCGATCGACTTTATTCATGCCCGCTCAAAAGCTTGTGAAAAAATAATTGACGTTCGCAAATTATAGTGACGGCATTCTCTGTAGCGGCGCTCTATGAGCGTCG
>JASHTR010000161.1 GCA_030040455.1 Terriglobia bacterium
GTGAACATCGTTACCGGGTTTGGCGAGACCGCCGGCGCCGCGCTGGCTGAGCATCCCGACGTGAACAAGGTGGCCTTTACCGGTTCGACAGAAGTTGGGAAGCTAATCGTCAAGGCGTCGGCCGGAAATCTGAAACGAGTGTCGTTGGAACTGGGTGGTAAATCGCCCGCGATTGTGTTTCCGGACGCCGATTTGGACCTCGCCGTTGCGGGCACAGCATCCGCCATTTTCTACAACCAGGGGCAGTGCTGCACGGCTGGATCACGATTGTTTGCGCACAAGTCCGTGTACGACCGGATCGTCAACGGCGTAGTGGCCGAAGCTGCAAAGCTGAAGGTCGGACACGGTCTTGACTCTACCGTCAATCTCGGGCCGCTTGTTTCAAAAGAGCAACATAACCGCGTCACTGGATACATTCAGTCTGGTCGCAGCCAGGGTGCGGAGATCGTGGTCGGCGGAAAAGCCGGCAACGGGCATGGCTACTTCGTCGAACCAACGGTGCTGGCGAAGACCAACCGCGACATGCGCGTTGTTCGTGAGGAAATTTTTGGACCTGTGGTGTGCGTGCAATCTTTTGACGATGACGACCTCGACGCAGTGGCCAAGTTCGCGAACGACACCGAGTACGGCCTGCAGGCGAGCGTTTGGACGCAAAACCTTCGAGTTGCTCACACGATGGCCAGAAAGATCAAAGCGGGAACCATCTGCATCAATGCTCACAATTATGGCGATCCCGCTTGGCCGTTTGGAGGATATAAGCAGTCGGGCTGGGGCCGCGAGATGGGCAAGGAAGTCATGGAACACTACACCGAGACGAAGTCGGTTGCAGCAAGACTCTAAAACAGTGGATACATTGCCTGCGAGCCACGGCTGAGTGAAGTTTTTCTGGCTGGCCTGCCACGAGTGCTTGAAGTGCATGTCGCGAAAGAGCCCTCCGGACAATGGCTTGAAAACTCAATCCGATTCTCGGTCGGCGAAGTGAGCGGATCGAATGCGGGCAGCGGGCTGGTGCTCGCCAAGCTGTCGGAGGTGCTGTTCGTCGAGACATTGCGTCGCTACATCAACGCGCTGCCTCCCGACCAGTTCGGCTGGCTGGCAGGCGGACGTGATCCCTCGTCGGCCAGGCTCTCACTATTTTGCACAAGGAGCACGCGAACGTGAAGCCAAAGAACACAATCTGCCTCTGGTTCGACAAGGACGCGCATGAGGCGGCGCGCTTCTACGCCGCCACCTTTCCGGATAGCGAAGTAACCGCTGTTCACGAGGCCCCTCGTGACTATCCGGGCGGCAAGAAGGGCGATGTGCTCACGGTGGAGTTCACCGTCATGGGCATTCCCTGTCTCGGGCTCAACGGCGGCCCGGCGTTCAGGCACACCGAGGCCTTTTCCTTCCAGATCGCGACGGAGAATCAGGAAGAGACGGACCGTTACTGGAACGCGATCGTCGGCAATGGCGGCACGGAAAGCCAGTGCGGTTGGTGCAAGGACCACTGGGGCCTCTCCTGGCAGATCATGCCGCGCGCGCTAACCGATGCGCTCGCGGCTGGTGGCGGTGAGGCAAAGCGTGCCTTCGAGGTGATAATGACGATGAAGAAAATCGACATCGCCGCCATCGAGGCGGCGCGGCGAGGTTGACGTGACCTTGCCGGTGGCGATCTTAAGGGCGGCCAAGAGGGTCTGGTATCACGGTCGCCAGCGGTGCGCGTTGAGGTTGCGGGACAGCATCAGCTTGAGCGTTATCTTATCGGACCCGGGAGTCAACCCAAACCCAATGCCAGCCTCAACGTTGAGGCCGAGAAACTTGGGGCTGTAGTGATCCATAACAGCCCAGGCTTCATGAAACTGCTGTTGGTAGGGTACGAAGCGGCGCAGCGGGCCGAAACCATCATACTCTTCAACGGCCACGGCCCACTTGCTGCTTAGATTGTAAGCGATTCGCCCGGCCGGGTTGTACTGGAGGTTGCCGAAGCCTCCCGTATAGTCTGTGTCGACAATGGGGTTGTAAATGAAATCCCAAGGATGCAAATGAAGCCCAATGATTGGCCTGATCTCGGAAGTAATAGTTCTCGATTCCCAGTAGTCCTTGTTGACGCTGAACTCGAAATTAAGCCCGTAGAAGAATGTATGCTCGTGAGCATGAGGCCGGACGAACAGCTCGCGAATCTTAAAGCCGTTGATCGTTGTGCCGTGGTTCGCAGAGTAAAGGCTGTACACGGGAAGATATAATCCCTGCTCGAGCCACGGCGTCACGCCATAAGCCCACTCGGCAGCTCCATTGACCGAGTCATTAGCGATGATTGCGCCGGGAAAGACAGGAATGGTACGTCCGTCGGGCGTGAAGTTGGTATGGACCATCAGGTTGAATATACCCGGTGGCTCGATCTCCGCATCGTACACCTGGATTTCGTCGGTCTGAGCAAGTGTTGTCACTGGCACTGCAATTAGCCCTATAACGATCAGCACCATCGCGCGCATATTTGGCTTTCGAAGAAGTTTGAGCCAGGGTTCTGGCGTTGGGATATCCCATCCTCTGACGTGGATCAAGAGCGGCAGAGTTGAGGGCAGGATCAAGCCCACCTCGGCATCGGTTGTGTAAGGTCACAAGAATGCTGGCGGAGGCGTCCTGCCGCTCTGTCCAGTATCAGTAGCGGCTCGCCGGTTTAGCATGCCTCCGATGCCCTTTGAGAGAGAAAAAATCTCCAAAACCGGGACGAGACCCGCGAGTTTGTACTTCGCGATCGAAGCCATCCCTGCAGACGCGATGCAGCCGCATTCCGCGCAGACCGGACGGCCACCAAACTGGCAGGGGGTGATTTGTGCGATCAAGTCTGCCGATACGCACTCCGTCGTTTGCGCAAAAATACATTCCGTTGGCGAGGCGGGAGGGTTTAAATAACCAGCCAGAACTCGGTCCGGCATCTCAACTTTAGCGAAAGAGTTCCGGAGGTGAGCGAGTTCTGCAAGTATCCCAGCCCTGTCTTGAGGAGTCAGCCGTTCCTGGCTCTCGTCTCCGGCCTGAGGGGTGTAGAGGCTGAACCAGATCTTTCGAACCCCTTCGTGCTTTGACCAAAACTCACAAAAGTCACTCAAGTAACCAGGGCGTTGAAGCAGCGGCCGGGTAATCGTGCAATGTACGTTAACCTGGTGCCCTGCAATGTGCTTCAAAATGCGAGCGTATGTAGCTGGGGACCGGCGCCGGTCGTGCTCAGGTTGTAGGCCATCAATAGATACAGCGAGATGGAGGTTAGGCAAGGTCTTCCAGGTATCAGGAATAGGTCGAACCGCACTCGTGACGAGCTGGACTTCCACCCCAATTTCCGCCAGTTTAGGAAGGATGATGCTCAATTCCCGATATCGCACCAAGGGCTCACCGCCCACAATCGAGACATGCAAGGGACGCACCCTCTTGACCAAATCCAAAACGCCATCGATCAGCTTGTCTCCTTGAAGGTCGGCGAGCTGGCGAAGCGATCCCATTGCTCCTAGATGTCCGGGCCCGTAGGCATAACAGCCAGGACACTGCAGGGGACACTCCCGTGTAATCTCAATTGACAGAAATGGGCGTCGCCCTTGCAAAATGCTGTACCAAACCCGAAAAATGTCTCTATTTCTCACGATAAGAACTTCTCAAGTCGTCGGACACGCGCCCTTTGATCGCGGATTACCCGATAGCGACTAATCCTCCCCAGCAAGGGAAGTGGGGCGGTGCTCGCCTAACCGAATCGAGCTTTAAATTTTCCCTCCTGTCTACCACCACGCTCTGGAGGCTGCCCGCAATAGGACGCGGCACGGCATCGGGAGCCTGAATCTTCTGAAAGATAAGCCGTAAAATGCCATTGCGATGCAGTTTCATACGTCCCGCCGGCTTTGCTTCGACCACCCCGCTTTCGAGTTATTGCGAGCGCCAGAACGTATCCACGCGCACGGGGACTTCATTCTTAATCGGCATCGCCAGGAGCGAGGGACGAGCAATCTTAAAGTCGGATAATTCCAGCGGAATGGTTCCTGACACTTCGATTGCATTTCCTTTCTTCACCCGCTGGAATGGAACCTGCTTGTATTCGGCGGTTTGGCCGGCGAACTGGATCTCCAAGTCGGCATGGATCGTTGCCGAAGAAAGTACCGATTCAGGCAACTGGAGACGCACGATCGCCATAGGAAATTGCCCCCCCTGAACTACCTCGAGCATGTGAAGGTCGCGGTTGCTGTTTCCGGAATCAAAGGTCTTGACCGGCACTGCGATCAGGAAATTGCACATTCCGGCGTGGCAGGTCCCTTTGCCCCGTGCCGCGTGGCTAATGCCGTCTGCGTCGTGCAAAGGGTGAGAGATATGGTACGTTAGCGTGGATTGCGCGAGAACCCATTGACTGTCCGCCCGAAGGACCTGGGGCGAAGCGAGCAGCAAAAAGAGCGCAAGCGTCTTCTTTTTCATCGTGCCTCGCGAGAGCTTACTTAAAGGTCACGGACAAAATCGCAACTCCATAAGCTGCGGTTGTGGTGTAGGCCACCCACGCGTGGTACTTGGCAATGCCGTGAATCCTTTCTCCACGGCTGAGTTGGCTGTAAGCAATCGCTCCGAGGATCGGGGTGAGGATCATTCCGGGACCGTGAATCCATGCCATTGCCTTATGCAGCCGGATCAGGCCGTAGGACTTGGTTCCCGGGATTTTGGGAGCGCGGATGGCAAAGTAGGCACTGCTCCAATACATACCTGTCGTCAGAATACCCAGCCCCATATGCACGTTGCGCCCGGTAGCGCTGCCGGCCAAACCGTGATGCCCCTTGGCGCCGGGACCAGTCAAAACCGTGGCGATCAGAGGAATCGTGGTGAGGAGACCTAGCTTCTGATGAATTTGAAGCATGTGCGACCGCTTCGTAAGCAACTCCTGCTCCTTACTACTTCCTTGGATTGTGCTGGGGGGAAAACCCAGATCCTTGAGCGAAGGCTGATTGCTCGAAGCTGGCTTCGTCTGCTGCGGGGCGCCGGCCTGCCCTTGATCCAGGGAAAAAGCCATACCATGCAGTAGGGGCGCCCGGGCATTTCGGTTCGAAAGACCGGCCGTATTGCTCGCAATCCCGGTTGCCGGTTGGCTGACGTCAGCTTGGGAACGATCAACAGGCAACTCTAGAGCTTGCCGCCAAACGGCCGGAACCTCATTATAGGAGGCAACCGTCGCCTGATTCGGATACGTGTCCAATTGTCCGCTGAATTGTGCAAAAGACGACGCAGCAGCTACCCACAGGCAGAAAAAAGCTAGGGCAATGGCTCTCAGACCAACCCCGTTCATGCTATTCGAGACCTCCGGAACCGAAGCTCAGGCCCAGGCTGCGACCAGACCGCCAAGTTTACTTCGGTTAAAAATCTATCAGAGGCACATAAACGGAGAATTTCCGGCGAATGACAATTTGTTCATTTATTTATACGTGCAGAAAAATCCCTTGCCGAGCGGGGTCCCTGACAAGCGTAGAATTATACGGAGCGACATAAGTCCGCGACGCTCGATCGCTGTAGCGCCGGTTCCGCTCAGCGGGACCGGCGAATTTCGCCGCTCATAGAGCGGCGCTACAACAAAATAGCCGTCGCGGACTTATATCGTTGTGTATAGTTACGCGGTCTCTTGGAGAGCAACCGGCAATGATAGCCGGATCAGCGCGCCACCGCCGGGACAACGATCGATCCCGGCAGTGCCCCCGTGCATCTGAACGATCACATCGACAAAGGCAAGACCCAAACCGTGGCCGGATGAGTGCTTGCCCTTTACGAACCGCTCGAAGGCATGGGCGATTATCTCTGGTGGAAATCCAGGGCCATTATCCTGGATTATCAGTTCAGCCATTCTTTTTTGTGAACGTAGCCGGACCTGGATGTGACGTCCCCGCGGCAAATGAGCGATTTCATTATCAAGCAGGTTCCCCAGGATACGATTAATCAGCGACAAATCGCCGTGAACGATCACCCGCGGTTCCAGTTCTACGCTAAGCTCATGCTGCCGATCGGCCATTGCTGGCTGGTATAGGTCTACGAGTTGGCGCACGGCCTCCGATAAATCTACCGCTTCTCGCTCGAGCCGTAGTGCGCCAGCCTCGGCTTCAGCGAGATCGAGGGTCGTATTCAACAGATGTCCCATCCTATCAAGATCCTCGATGCATTCGGCTACCTGCTCCCTCCACCTTCCGTCCTCGCCATCGGAAAGCGACGCTTCGAGTCGGCCGCGAATCGAGGTAACGGGAGTTTTCAGGTCGTGCGCCACGGCGTCCGTGACGGCGCGAAGCTGATTCACTGAGGCCTGAACGCGGTCCAGCATGCCATTGAACGTCCGCGACAGCCGCGAAATCTCGTCTGAGTTTTGTCCCTCCGGTACGCGGCTTCCTAGCTCATCGCTGCCAATGCGGGCAACCGTTTCCGTAATGGTCTCCACTCGCCGCAGCGTTCGGCGCGCGATCATGTCAAGGCCGTCGAAGCCAGGCAAACCCAGATCAACAATGAAGGCGTCATGGACGCCTTCGAGAGCAAGAGCCTCTCCCGCCTTGGCATCGCCGACCGCGTCTACCAGGTAGCCAGCCTCCGACAAAGAGCGTTTCAAAAACTGCTGGATGGATACGTCGTCTTCAACTAATAGAAGCCGCATGGGCGTTCACAGGCTATTATACGCGCGCCACACCTACGATCTGGACGCCGAGGTCCGGTATGAGTGTCTGCCGCCGGCACCTGGATGACAGTCGGTAAACAGGGTACGTAGTCCGTACCCGTTCACCAAAAATACGTCAGCCTTGACACTCGGTCAATCAAAGAGTATAGGTAGACATGCAAGGTATATTATGGGCAAAGAGAGAGCAGAGCTCCTGAAGGGAACGCTGGATATGCTGATCCTGAAAATTACGGCGCTCGGGCCGATTCATGGCTATGGGATTGCCCAGCGCATTCAGCAAATCTCGCGGGACTTCTTTCAACTTCAACAAGGATCGCTGTATCCCGCGCTCCACCGCCTGGAAGATCGTGGCTGGCTGAAGGCGGAGTGGAAAGTGACTGAGACAGGTCGTGAGGGGAAGTTTTACGCGCTCACGCGCAAAGGGCGCAAGCAACTGCAGAGCGAAGTCGAGAACTGGGAGAAGCTGACCGGGGCCGTGGCGCTGATCCTTCAAACGGCAGAGTAGCATTTGTAGCGCAACGTTCGCTTTTTTAACGTTGCGGCGTTTCCCTTCCCCGGCAAGCCGTAACGTTGAAACACCAACGCTGCATTGGCAAGTCATAATTTCTTGTTTCTTAGCAAGATTTGGAGGCTGCCATTCTGAGCCGATTCGCTCCTCTTCGAATCGCTCTGAGCCCGTTCGCTCCGCTTCGAACGGTCCCTTCGCTCTGCTCAGGGCAGACTCCGCGAAGAATCCCCGAATTTTGCTGAGACCGAAAAAATGCAGAGATTCTTCGCTCGCTACACTCGCTCAGAATGACAGCGCCGTTGGGTAAGCCGTTGGGTTGCGGCTGCAAGCCGCGCTGCACGACAGGGGTGAACCATTGGGAGCGGATGATGCGCTGGACTCAGCGATTATTTCGGAGAGCGCGAACTGAAAGGCAGCTTGATGCCGAGCTTCGGTTCCATCTGGAGCAGCAGATCGCCGATTACGTTGCCAGTGGCATGTCGCCCGAAGAAGCGCAACGGCGAGCGCGGCTGGAATTCGGAGGGCTTGACCAGGTGAAAGAAGAATGCCGGGACGTGGGCGCCGCACGGTTCGTTGAAACGCTCATCCAGGACTTGCGCTTCGGCTTGCGCCAATTGCGCCGCAATCCCGGATTCGCGGCAGTGGCCGTCATAACGTTGGCCCTGGCCATTGGCGCAAACACGGCGATTTTCAGCGTCATCGACGCCGTCATGCTGCGAATGCTGCCCGCCAGCAACCCCGGGGAGCTGATGCAGGTGAAGACACGAGATCCACGCTGGCCAGCCGAAGCGTCACCGGTTTTCACCACTCCGTTGTGGGAGCAACTGCGTAACCGGCAAGATGTTTTCTCGGGTGTCTTTGCATGGGGCGAAGATAAGTTTAATCTCTCTCAAGGCGGTGCAGTTCACCTGGTGAATGGAATCTGGGTGAGCGGCGGCTTCTTCAGGACGCTAGGACTGCATCCTGCTGCTGGACGCCTGATCACACCCTCCGACGACCGGCGCGGTTGCCCTGCCGTCGCCGTCCTGAGTTACGGGTTCTGGCAGGAGCATTTTGGCGGAGCCCAGAGCGCCATCGGCAGCACGATCTCCCTCAGCAGCCATCCCTTTGAGGTGATCGGCGTCGCCCCACGAGGCTTTTACGGCATGAACGTCGGCCGCAACTTCGGGGTGGCTGCGCCGATCTGCACCACAGTCCTGTTTGACGGCAAGGAGTCACGACTCGTCGATCGTTCCTGGTGGTGGCTGAGCGTGGTGGGCCGCATCAAACCATGGATTAGCGCCGCCCAAGCGACCGCACGGCTAAAAGTGCTCTCATCAGGGATTTTCATCGCAGCCCTGCCCGAGAACTGGTCATCGGACTTGCAGAAAGGATTTGTCAAACAGACGATGCTCGCTGTTCCGGCCGCAACGGGCGTTTCGGGGCTGCGGCGCGAATTCAAGGAGCCCCTCAACCTCCTAATGGCCGTAGTCGGCCTTGTGTTGCTGATTGCCTGTGCCAATATCGCAAGCTTAATGCTGGCGCGCGGCGCCGCGCGGCATAGGGAAATTGCCGTGCGGCAGGCACTGGGCGCAAACCGGATGCGGCTGGTACGACAACTCCTGACGGAGTGCATGCTCCTCTCCGCCGGTGGAGCACTGCTTGGAATCGTCTTTGCCCATTGGGGAGCGGCACTGCTCGTCCGCGTGATCTCGACTACACAGAACGTCGTGTTCCTGAGACCTTCGCTGGACGGCAGGGTGCTCGGGTTCACTGCCGCTATTGCGGTGCTCAGCAGCTTCTTGTTTGGCCTCCTGCCAGCGTTCCGTTCCACAAGTTTATCGCTGACCACGGCGATGAAAGGCGGCGAACCGTTTCGAACTGCGCATCCCGCACGCTCCCGTTCCCGAAAGCGAATTCTAGCCGTGCAGTTGGCGCTCTCGCTGGTTCTGCTGGTGACCGCCGGGTTGTTGCTTCGGAGCTTCTCCAATTTGGCGACGCTCAATCTTGGTTTTGACCAGCATAATGTCCTACTGATAGGCACCGATCTTGGCGTGGCGAAGGTGCCGCCGGATAAGCAGCTCAGCACGTATCAGGAGATTGGCGAACGGCTGCGCGCCCTGCCAGGCGTGGTCTCGGTGGGCAGATCCAAGTTGACACCCATCAGCGGGACCTTCTGGAACAACACCATTCACACCCGCTGGTCTGATCGGCTGAACGGGGATGCCGCGCTCGCCTGGCTAAACTACATCTCGCCGGGTTATATCTCCACGTTGCGCATGACTCTGATGGCCGGGCGCAATTTCAACGAGGATGACACCAAGGCGGCACCGCCGGTAGCGATCATCAATCAGACCCTTGCCCGCAGATTCTTTCCGCACCTAAACGCGATGGGCAGGACACTCCAGGTTGGGGTGGGCTCGTCGGGGAAGCTTGGTCCCCGGATTGTGGTGGTGGGAATCGTGCGGGACGCCAAGTACGGCTCCGTAAGGGAGGAAACTCACCCAACAGCGTTTTTCCCTGCCGCTCAGATCTCGATGTACACGGACCAGGACAGCTTCGAGCTGCGGACGGCCGTGC
>JASHTR010000162.1 GCA_030040455.1 Terriglobia bacterium
GAAGTCCCTGAAGAACAATGCTACATGCAAGGGGCCATGAAGCCAGTCCACCAGGAGCCGGTACCATGAAGACGTTTGTGATGCGGTTAGACAGCGCAACCCGTTGCGAAATTGTCGAAAACGTTGTGAGCTTCGTGGGCGAAGACAGCTCGGGCAGTTTTGGGATCATGGCCGGTCATGCCCGGATGATCACTTTCTTGACTTTCGGTCTCGCTCGATTGCGCTCTGCCGGTGGAGAAACGGAATATCTCGCCCTGCCAGGCGGACTTCTCTATTTTGTGGGCAATGAGCTGAGGATCAGCACGCGGCGATATTTTCGGAGCAAGGATTACAACGAGATGGAGAACATCCTCGATCGCCAGTTGCAGGAAGAGGAGGAAAACCTTAGAGCCGTCAAGGACAGCCTGCGCCGCCTCGACGAGTCGATTCTGCGGCGGCTCTTGACTCTGAGGCTCTCTGAGGAGCGATGAAGACGAGCGGTGAGGCGCATGCAACAGAACTATCAGAGGCTGAAAGAGGGCGTACGGTCGAACGTCCGGCACATGAGAAAGGCCATGGATGAACGGTCCACCGTGGTTGCCCAGACGGTCTATTTGGGAACGCTCGGTCTGGTTTTTGTTCTGCCCGTTATTGCGGGGGCTTATTTGGGGCGGTGGCTCGACTCCCACCTTCAGGGGTATTCGGTGAGTTGGACGATCACTTTGATCCTGCTGGGTGTATTTGTCGGGGCTGTCGACGTTTATCTTCTGCTTAAGGAATAAGAATGGAAGGTCCGGGATTGCTCAACGGCGTGTTGGCGAGACTCGGTCCATTCGAGATCACTGGAAGCGTGGTCACGATCTGGATTGTGATGCTGGCGCTTGCGGGGGCGGCGTGGCTGCTGACTCGAAACATACATTCTGTGCCCACCCGCGCTCAACTCCTTCTGGAAGGAGCCCTTACCGCGATGCAGGATGCGATCGCCGACGTCCTGCCCCAGCATGTCGAACTGGTTTTTCCATTTGTGGGCACGCTGTGGGTCTTCATTCTCGTGGCGAATCTTACGGGGCTGATTCCCGGACTTCATTCACCCACCGCCGACCTCTCGGTGACCTTCAGTCTCGCCGTTCTGGTATTCGGCTCCGTTCATTGGTTCGGCGTCCGCGCGGAGGGGTTGGGAAATTATCTCCGCCACTACTTGCAGCCCAATCCGATCATGTTGCCGTTTCATTTGGTGAGCGAAGTGTCGCGCACGGTGGCGCTGGCGGTGCGTCTGTTTGGAAATATGATGAGTTTGGAGTTGGCGGCCTTTCTGGTGGTCTGGATCGCTGGTTTGCTGGTCCCAATCCCGCTGCTGCTGCTCCACATCATTGAGGCAATCATCCAGGCATACCTGTTCGGGATGCTCGCCTTGATTTATATCGCGGGAGGAATTCAATCGCAGGAAGTGCGAAGGCGAAAGGAAAGAGAGGGAAGTTCACGATGAAGGACATGAATTGGTTCATTACGCTATCCACCCTCATCTGCGCTATCGGGATTGTGTTGGGGACGATGCTCCCGGCTCTCGCTATGGGGCGCGCGATCAGCCGGGCTCTCGACGCGCTCGCGCGCCAGCCCGAAGCAGAAAAGAGCATCTCCAGAACCCTCTTTATCGGGCTTGCGATGATCGAGTCACTTGCCATTTACTGTCTCGTGATCATCCTGATCATCCTTTTCCGGAACCCTCTGATTTCTTATCTGACAAAGCCCTAAGGCGTTGCAGGAAAGGCATAAGACGTGGAACTGAGCTGGTCGACGTTTATTTTCGAAACGATCAATTTCGTGGTGCTGGTGTGGCTGCTGAAGCGGCTACTTTACCGGCCCGTGCTGAACGCCATCGCCGCGAGGAAGAAAGCCGTCGAGCAGACGCTAGGGGACGCGGAAAAGGTACGGACAGAGGCCCAGCAACTCCAAAAGACATATGAAGACCGGCTCAGCGACTGGGAAAAAGAGAAGGAAGCCCAAGTTGCTCAATTCCAGCGCGACCTTGCAGAGCAGCGAGCCCACGCAATGACGGTTCTCGAAAACGACCTCGCCAAAGAGCGTGAAAAGCAGAAAACCATAGATGAGAGACGCCTTGCGGACCTGGTTCGAAGGCAGGAGGAGGAGGCCATTGACTTGGCCGGGCGCCTCTCCAGCCGATTGCTCGCTCGCTTAGCAGGTCCCGAGCTAGAAGCACGGATTGTGGATGTGTTCCTGAATGAGATCAAGACACTGCCGGAAGAAAGGATTCGGGAGTTGAAGAGCGGCTTCAGAAATCACACTCAGCCGGCCGCCGAGATCCAAACTGCTTTCACTCTGAGCCAAGGCGAGAAGGACGCGCTGAAGGAGTCGCTCGCCAGCCTTTTAGGTAGGCCGGTTTCGTGCCAGTTCAGCGAAGATTCCAAGCTGCTGGCGGGATTGCATGTGACGGCAGGTCCCTTGGTTCTCCAGGCGAGCCTGCGTGATGAGCTCGCCTTATTCCTGCACGAGGACGCCTATGGACAGTGAGACAGTCCTTCAAGAATCGTTGATCTCGTCTCGCAGGCGGTGGCTCGACCGGTACCAGTTTTCGGTCCGTGTTTCCGAACTGGGTAAAGTTACCTCCGTCGGCGACGGCATTCTTTGGATTGAGGGCCTGCCTACGGCCGCAATCGACGAGGTGTTGAACGTCGAAGACGGCAGCCGGGCAATGGTCTTCCATCTCACAGAAGAATTGGTAGGAGCTATTCTCTTGGAGGAGACGGACAAGCTGGCGGCGGGTTGTCGCGTCTCTCACTCCGGCCAACACTTGAGTATTCCAGTGGGCGATGAGCTTCTCGGCCGTGTCGTAGACCCTTTGGGGCGGCCACTCGACGGTCTGACGTCCACCGAAGGCAAGGACCGCCGCGAGATTGATGTCCTCTCACCAACCATCATTGAACGCGACTTCGTCAAGCGGTCGCTCTATACAGGAAACAAAATCGTCGACACGCTGATTCCCATCGGCAAGGGCCAGCGGCAACTGATCATCGGTGATAACGGTCTGGGTAAAAGCTCCTTAGTGCTGGACATCGTGATCAACCAGAAGGACAAGAATGTCCGTTGCGTCTATGTATTGATTGGCCAGAAGCGGTCGAGCGTCATCAACACCATCGAGACTCTCAAAGCGGCTGGAACGCTCGACTTCACCACAGTTGTGGTCGCCGATGCTGCAGCGCTTCCCGGGCTTCAATACCTGGCTCCTTTCGCTGGAACTGCGATCGCAGAAGCCTGGATGAGGAAGGGCCTTGATGCGCTGGTTATCTATGATGATTTGACGACTCATGCCGATTGCTATCGTGAGCTTTCACTGCTCCTAAGGAGGCCTCCCGGCCGGGAGGCTTATCCTGCTGATATTTTCTACCTTCATTCCCGGCTGCTTGAGCGCTCCACCTGCCTTTCCGCGAAGATGGGCGGTGGCAGCCTCACCGCCTTACCTTTGGTTGAAACCAAAGAGGGCGAGATCGCCTCTTACATTCCTACCAATCTCATCTCGATCACCGACGGTCAAATCTATTTCTCCGAGCCGCTCTTTTCCGCCGGATTCCTGCCGGCCATTGACGTCACGAAGTCGGTCTCACGAATCGGCGGCCGAGCCCAGGATGCCGGAATCCGGAAAGAGGCGGGAAGGATGAAGCTCGACTATCTTCGCTTCCTGGAACTCGAAGTTTTCACCCGGTTCGGGGCAAAGCTTGAGAAATCCATCGAGAGCGAGATTCAGCGCGGGAGGGTGCTCCGCGAAATCCTTAAGCAGGACCAGCGGTCGCCGCTGTCCATTGAGTCTCACATGGCTTGGCTTATCGCCTTCAACAGCGGACTCTTTGATGGACTCCGGTTGGAAGAAATTGCGGGCTTTCTAGAATACTTGAATCAGCGGGTTACCGGAAGCGCGTTGAAGCTTTCTTCGCCCCGGGAAGAGTGGGCGGGCGCGGTGAAGAGATGGTTCAGCGAGAAGCGCGAAAGGATCGAGGTGGCGGATGAGCAAAAAATCTGATCTGAAGCGCCGGCTCGAGGGTTTGGAAGAGATCAAAGGGATTATGACCGCAATGAAGAATCTCTCGCTTCTCGAAATCAGCAAATTGAACCGGCTCGCGGCCGCACAGCGGCAAACGGCGATGGGAATGGAAGAAGCGATATCAGACTTCCTGAGCTTTCACCCCGTTCCGGCTGCCGCCGCGTCGGCCGAAATGAAACACGGTCTGTATCTGCTCATCGGGTCAGAGCGAGGGTTCTGCGGTGGTTTTAACGAGATGGTCCTTCAGCGCCTTCAACACCTCTTACACACCGACCACAAGGGAACAGAGGCGACATTGATGATCGTTGGGAACCGGCTGGCCTCGAAGATGCCAGCCAATCTTCGGATTGGACTCAGCCTGCCTGGACCTGCAGCTCCCGAGGAGGTTCCTGAGATCATCACCGAGGCAGCCCGCTATCTTGGAACGACGCAACCGGAACTCCCGGCCTTAGAACCGCGTTTCCCGGTGATCATCCATAACCGGGAGTCAGGGAGCGGCGTCGAGACCTGCGTCGTCGAACCCTTCGCACGCTTCGTGCGACTCGAAGCGAGGCGCTATTCATACCCTCCGCTACTCACTATTCCTTCGCGAGGCTTAAGGATTCTTCTGGCGGATCACTATCTGTTTTCCGTACTGCACGATATTTTCTACAGCTCGCTAATGGCGGAGCATCGGCAGAGGGTTAGGCACATGGAGAACGCGGTTGGCCATCTGGAAAAGGCTCTAGCGAAGCTCGCCCATCACGTGAACTTGCTGCGGCAGGAAGAAATCACCGAGGAAATCGAGGTGATTATGCTCAGTACCATGGAGCCCGAAGGCAGAAACTCACTCTAGTGCCCAACTTTGCGTCCATCTGACGGTGGCACGTCTGAGAGGGCAAAAGGCTTTTGCCTGCAAGATCACCCAGACAATTCATGCCCAAAGCCTCGCATAGCATTGTGATCCACATCACTGCCTTTGGATCGCGAGTACCGGAGAATAGAGACGAAAACAGGTTGGGGCTCCGGATGAGCCAAGGGTTGATCGGTGCGCTCATGGCGCGGTGAGCTCACAGCTGGATCGGAGGACAATGCCATGAACATGATGGCTTATGTTTACGGTTGGATAGTGCTTGCTATGGTTGTAATAGGCTTGGCGGTCTACCGGCAGAGGGTGACACGGCATGACGACGAAACATTGCACTTGGCGGAGAGGGAAGCTGCCTTGCTGACCCAGCAGGCAGCCGTCGGACGCAAAGTCCGGAAGATCGACCTCTGGGGTAAATGGTTCACGGTCATAGCAATTTTTTATGGACTCGCACTGCTTGGCGTTTACCTCCACGGCGTTTGGGTTGCGGGAGCCAAGCTGCCGGGATAAGTCTCGAATTGAATGCTTCAATGAGCTTTGAAGATGTCAGAGCTGAGTAAACCTGTCCTGCTGCGGTACCGCGCTCGAGCGTCGGTTTAGGGGGCTGCGGCCAGACAGCACGGAGCCTCGAATTCTTTTTGACATGAGCTTTGGAGAGATTCTATGTACGTCCTCGGCGTCTATGCGGCTTGCGTGGGCTTAATCCTTCTAATCGGAGCGGCCCTATTTGCAGGTTGCATCGCCCTGCTCATTTTTAAAGACGTATGCCTCATGTTGGTCGATATGACCGGCAGAATTTTAGCCCGTGTGCATTTCTCGGCAGCACAAACACTATCCGCCAGCCCTCTATCCCACTTTGGGGGCTCTTATCGGATGAGACGGACTGGCGTGGTCGTGAGCCATAGAGCGGTTCCGGCCCGTAGTTTGATGAGGATGCGGTAGGGGCCCGCAGCGAGGGCAAAACCCGGTTGTTAAGGAGGCCAGCAGGGAACACCTGTTATGCAAAGCTTAGTGGACACCCCCAAAGTTGCCTACTTTTCCATGGAAATCGCGCTGGAATCGAGTGTACCAACCTATGCGGGAGGGCTGGGCGTGCTCGCGGGTGATACGCTGCGGTCCGGAGCCGACCTCGGTGTCCCTATGCTCGGCGTCACTCTCCTCCACCGCAAGGGTTACTTTGAGCAGCGGCTAGACGGACAAGGAAATCAGACCGAATTGCCGGCCACCTGGCACCCGGAGGATGTACTCGAGCCGACGAAGGCACGCACAAGCGTCACGATCGAAGGGCGCAAGGTAAAGCTTCGAGCCTGGCGGTATGTGATTCGCGGGATTGGTGGTCATACTGTACCGGTTTATTTGCTTGACACGGCGCTCGCCGAGAACAGCCCCTATGACCAAACGTTGACGGATTTTCTATACGGTGGAGACCATCATTACCGTCTCTGCCAGGAAGTAATTTTGGGCATCGGTGGCATCCAGATGCTCGATGCTCTTGGGCACAGCCACCTCGAGATCTACCACATGAATGAAGGGCACGCTGCCTTTATCAGCTTAGCGCTCCTTGAGAAACAGCTCGCCGACCGGGCGTTGAGCTCCGTTACCGAAGAAGACCGGCAGGGACTCAGACGAAAATGTATTTTCACCACCCACACTCCGGTGCCTGCGGGCCACGATCAGTTTCAAAAGGATCTGGTTCAACAAGTCCTGGGACCGGAGCGAACAACTGCGCTCGAAGGAGCGGACTGCTTTACAGACGGCACGCTGAACATGACGTACGTGGCCTTGAAGTATTCCCACTACATTAACGGTGTCGCGATGCACCACGCAGAGATTTCCCGTGGCATGTTTCCCAACTACCCGATTCGCGCCATCACCAATGGCGTGCACGCGGTCACCTGGACCTGCCCTGCGTTCCGCGAGCTGTATGACCGGCACTTTCCGGAGTGGCGGCGCGACAACCTTTACCTCCGCTACGCGATCGGAATTCCGTTGGTAGAGATCAAGGCCGCACACGCAGCAGCAAAACGGGCGCTTTTCGAAGAAATCAAGAAGAAGAATGGGAGTCGGCTTGAAGAGTCCGTTATGACTATCGGTTTTGCGCGTCGCGCCACGGCCTATAAGCGCGCCAATCTTTTGTTTACGGATCTGGACCACCTCCGGCGGATAGCGGACCGGGTCGGCCCGTTTCAGATTGTTCTGGGCGGCAAAGCCCATTTCCGCGATGAGCCAGGGAAAGCGACGATCCGGCGGGTGTTCGAGGCAGCGGCTCTGCTCAAGGACAAGATCAAAATTGTTTATGTTGAGAATTACGACATTCTTTGGGGCCAGTTCATCACCAGCGGGGTGGACCTCTGGTTAAATACTCCCCAGCGACCCTATGAGGCGTCCGGTACGAGCGGCATGAAAGCGGCTCTCAATGGTGTCCCCAGCCTCAGCGTTCCGGACGGTTGGTGGTTCGAGGGGCACGTGGAGGGGGTCACGGGCTGGGACATCGGCCAGGAAGAGGTTTCCGAGAGTTCGGCTCAGGAAGTGGCTGATCTTTATAACAAGCTGGAACACATTGTCTTGCCCATGTTCTACGGCCGCCCGGACGCCTACACTGGGGTCATGCGCTCGACCATTGCGTTGAATGGCTCTTTTTTTAACACCCAGCGCATGGTTTCTCAATACCTTCTGAACGCGTTCCGGGAAGAGCCGGCACTAACGGCTCCGCAAGTTCTCGTCGAACTTCTCAGACCAGAGAAGGCGATGCCCGGGCAGAGTAACAAGACCTCAAGCTGAAGGGAAAATACTCTTGAAGCAATCAGTCCAAGATATAGATCACAAGCTGTTCCGCCCAGGACGGGCGGTGGAGCGACCTTTGGAAAAGAGCTTATGCTGAAGATCGAAAGAATTCTTTGTCCGGTGGACTTTTCAGAGTTTTCGACGAATGGCTTTGAGTACGCCGTGTCATTTGCCACGCGATACAAGGCCAAGCTTTATGTTCAGCACGTCATCGAGCCCGTGACGGCGTTGTTCACGTATGAGAACCTTCCCGGGTGGAGGGAGGTCTACGCCGAATTCCGCGGGGCGGCTGAGGAGGCCCTTCAAAAATTAATCGCTTCTAGAGTTTCTCAGCAAGTTCAGCCTCAGACGGTGGTACATGTTGGTGACCCGGCCGACTTGATCCTGAAGTTTGCCCGCAAAGATGGAGTGGACCTGATCGTGATGGGATCACACGGCCGGCGTGGCTTGGATCGGCTCCTAACCGGCTCGGTGACCGCGCGCGTCTGGCGGAAAGCGCACTGCCCTGTCCTCGCTGTTCGGAAGCCAGCCCATGACTTTATCAGCCCGGAGCCACGCGATGGACCCGAGATCAGGAAAGTCCTCCTTGCCTCTGATTTTTCGGACCATGCATCTCGCGCGCTGGCCTATGCGCTCTCTTTAGCCACGGAGCACCACGCCGAGTTAACTCTTCTGCATGTGTTGGAGGCAATTCCTCGCGGAAAGGAGCTTGAATGCGAGACCGCACGGCTGGTCCGCGAGCTCGAAGCGCCTCTCCCAAGGGACGCCCGGAACGGGTGTACGATCAAGAGCATCGTACGGCTGGGCAAGCCGTATTGGGAAATTATTCAGCTTGCAACGGAATTTCAGACCGATTTGATCGTCATGGGAGTGCGAGGCCGCGGAGCATTAGACATGACGGTGTTCGGATCCACCACACAACGTGTTCTGCAATTGGGCCCTTGTCCTGTGTTATCGGTGCCTATTTAAGCGCGGATGAGGTGAGACGCGGCCGATCGCAAGTCTGAAGAAGTCCGATTACCGTTTTCGGCGAGAGACCATGGGAAAGATCAATCCTTGGACAGCCACTCATGGATCACCGAATCCGCTGGGTGTGACATGGATCGAAGCGGAGCAAGCTTATAACTTCGCGCTCTTTTCTGTTCATGCGACAGGCGTGACGCTGCTTCTCTACTCAGATAAAGATCTGCTTTACCCGGTCTATGAACAAACGCTCGACTATCTGACCCATCGATCAGGCGGGATCTGGCACATCCGAGTTCCGGCCTCGACAGTTCGTCAAGCCTGCTACTACGCTTATCGTGTCGAGGGTCCATTCGCACCCGAAGAGGGACAGCGCTTCGATTCCGACAAGATTCTCATGGACCCTTACGCGAAGTCTGTGTACTTCCCGCCGGAATTTAATCGTCAGGCATCGATTGGGCCGGGATCGAATGCCGGGAAAACGCCGCTGGGCTTGGTTGAGCCGCCCGGGAATGATTTCGATTGGGGCACCGACCGGCGCCCAGTTCATAGCTATGACACGGTTATCTACGAACTTCATGTTAGAGGCTTCACGCGCCGCTTGAATTCAGGGGTCGATGCAGATAAGCGCGGAACGTACGCCGGCCTGACCCAGAAAATTTCTCACCTCCAGGATCTCGGCATCACGGCAGTAGAGCTGATGCCAGTCTTCCAGTTCGACCCCCAAGAGGACGGCTATTGGGGTTACATGCCTTTGAACTTCTTTGCCCCACATAACGAATACGCGCTCGGCCGGACGGAAGACCAACAGATCGATGAGTTCCGATCGATGGTGAAGGCATTCCATGCGGCGGGCATCGAGGTGATTCTAGACGTTGTGTATAACCACACGGCTGAAGGTAGCGAACTCGGACCGACGTATAGCTTCAAAGGGCTTGGCAACAGCACGTATTATCTGCTCGCGCCGGACCGCGCTCACTATCGCAACGACGCAGGCACTGGCAACACCCTCAATTGCGCCAACCCTATCGTGCGGAAGATGATTCTCGACAGCATGCGGTATTGGGTCACCGAGATGCACGTGGATGGCTTCCGCTTTGATTTGGCTTCGGTTTTCACCCGGAATGACGATGGATCGCTGAACCTGAAAGACCCGCCCATCCTCTTTGAAATCAACGCTGACCCGGCGTTTGCGGGCATCCGGCTGATTGCCGAGGCGTGGGATGTCTCGACGTATGAGCTCGGGAGCAACTTTCCCGGTTTCTTCTGGCATCAGTGGAACGGGCAGTTTCGGGACGACGTGCGTTCGTTCGTCAAGGGAGACGAAGGCAAAGTCGGCGCTCTCATGGCCCGGCTGTACGGCAGCGATGACCTGTTCCCGGACACTCTGCCCAATGTCTTCCATCCGTATCAAAGCCTGAATTACGTGACCTCTCATGACGGCTTCTGTCTATACGATTTGGTGGCATACAACCAGAAGCACAACGAGACCAATGGAAACAACAACACCGACGGAACTGACTATAACTTGAACTGGAACTGCGGTTGGGAAGGGGACTTGGGAGCTCCACCCGAGGTGATCGAGCTTCGGCAGAGGCAAATCAAGAATTTCTGCTCGATTCTTTTCCTCTCCAACGGAACCCCGATGTTTTGCGCGGGCGATGAATTCATGCGCACACAGGGCGGGAACAACAATCCCTACAATCAGGATAACGAAACGAGCTGGGTCGACTGGGACCTGCTCCAGAAAAATCAAAGTATGTACCGTTTCTTCAAGAAGATGATTGCCTTTCGCAAAGCCCATCCAAGCCTGGGGCGCAGCCGGTTCTGGCGAGACGACGTCCGCTGGTACGGAACGGATGGCCCGCCCGACCTCAGCCTGCAATCCCACGCGCTTGCCTTCCACCTGCATGGTGCTTCGGAGAGCGATCAGGATATCTACGTCATGATAAACGCTTATTGGCATGACCTCACGTTCACCCTTCAGGAAGGCGACCCCGACGACTGGAAGCGTGTTGTGGATACCAGCTTGCCCTCTCCCGATGATTTCAGCGATCCTCTGACGCCAATTTCCTCGCTCAGTTATCTTGTGAAAGCCCGCTCGGTAGTGGCATTCCTGCGCCAATTAGCAAAACCTTCTCCTGACGGAAACTCATCTAACGAACCTTCGATCATTTAGCTGATTTGCCGTCCTATCCTCGCCCAGGGAATGCGTTCTGTACTCGGGGCGCGATCAGGTGTGATTGCCGTCACAGCAGCCGGGCCTTTCGAGAGAGTAACCTGAGAGCCTAGGATGCTTTGGCAATGAGCAATCTCACTGCGGATATCACTCCCACTATTGACCTGACACAAGAATTGGGTGCCGGCCCGCAACGTTGGCGGCGGCCACTATATGCCGATTTAATGCCTCCGTGCAACGACGCCTGCCCTGCAGGTGAAAACGTCCAAGGGTGGTTGGCCTTGGCGCAGGCAGAAGACTTTCGTGCGGCTTGGGAGTTGCTCATGCGGGACAATCCCATGCCTAGCGTGCACGGTCGGGTTTGTTATCACCCTTGCGAGACGGCTTGCAACCGTGCCGAACTGGATGGCGCTGTCAGCATTCATGCCGTGGAGCGTTTCTTAGGCGACCTCGCGGCTTCTAAGGGTTGGACTGTTCCAATGGCTGCTCTGCCGTCCGGCAAGCGTGTACTGGTCATTGGAGCAGGTCCGAGCGGCCTTTCGGCAGCCTATCATCTTGCCCGGCTAGGCCACACGGTTGAAATTCATGAGGCTGGTCCGCTGCCGGGTGGCATGCTCCATTTTGGAATTCCTTCCTACCGCCTGCCGCGCCAGGTTTTGATGCAAGAGATCAGTCGTATTGAAGCGGCCGGAGTTCGGATCGTCCCTGACCACAAAGTCGAGGACGTGCTCGCCGAAAAGGATGCAGGCCGTTTCGACGCGGTCTTTGTCGCGATAGGCGCCGATCTGGGTAAACGGGTGGAGATTCCGGCGCGTGACGCGACGAAGGTTCTCGACGCCATCACGCTGCTGCACCAGGTTGAGACGGGAGAAGCTCCGTTGCTCGGGCGACGGGTGGTGGTCTATGGTGGCGGCAATACGGCCATGGACGCTGCGAGGACTTTACGGCGCCTGGGCGCCAACGAGCCGCTCATCATTTACCGGCGCGATCGCGCGCACATGCCTGCTCACGCTTTCGAGCTGGAGGAGGCTCTGGCGGAGGGCGTGAAGGTCAAGTGGCTGTCGACGATCAAGATGATCTCGGGCGAAGACCTAACGGTTGAGACGATGCGTCTCAATGCCGACGGGCGGCCTGAACCGACCGGTCAACTCGAGACGCTCGAAGCGGACGCGGTCGTCCTGGCGCTCGGCCAGGAAACTGACAGTGGGTTTCTGGGGAAAGTTCCCGGCATCGAGTTCGGGGCAGATGGGACGGTGATCGTCGGACCAAACATGATGACAGGGTATCCGGGCATCTTCGCCGGAGGCGACATGACACCAAGCCAGCGCACCGTGACCACGGCGGTGGGGCATGGCAAGAAGGCATCGCGTTTTATCGACGCATGGCTTCACGGCACAAACTACCATAAACCACAGCGTCCGCCTGTCGTGTCCTTTTCCATGCTGGCGCTACCGATTTACACCGATGCCTTCCCTTCGCTCGAGCGCCAGCGCCCACCTGAAGAACGAGTGCAGAGTTTTGCGGAGGTCGTTGCCAGCCTGAGTGAGGCCGAGGCACTGCACGAAGCCCGCCGGTGCTTCTCCTGTGGGAACTGCTTTGAGTGTGACAACTGCTACGCGGCTTGCCCCGAGCGCGCGATCGTTAAGCTGGGCGCGGGGCAGCGTTACCGGATTGATCTCTCGCGCTGTACCGGATGCACGGTCTGCGTCGAGCAATGTCCCTGTCATGCGATGGAGATGGTGAAAGAGCCCGTGTAATTTTGGATTTCCGATTTTAGATTAAAAGCGGAATTTCGATCCTCGTCCCGTTCCCTCACCGCTGGCTCTCTCCCGCTTGCGGGAGAGAGCCAGCGGTGAGGGAGAAGTTGCAACAGATCTGGGACAAGAGAAGAATCATGGCAACCAAAACGACCATGGACGGCAACACCGCGGTGGCCCACATTGCCTACCGCGTGAATGAGGTCTGCGCAATCTACCCGATTACGCCCTCCTCGACGATGGCAGAACTCGCAGATGAATGGGCGGCAGCAGGAGTTCGCAACATTTGGGGAAATGTTCCCGCCGTCATTGAGATGCAAAGCGAAGGCGGAGCGGCGGGAGCGGTGCATGGAGCGCTTCAATCGGGAGCGCTTACGACCACGTTTACCGCCTCTCAGGGGCTGCTTCTGATGCTGCCCAACATGCTGAAGATCGCTGGCGAACTTACGCCCACGGTTTTCCACGTTGCGGCCCGGTCCGTTGCAACGTCTGCCCTTTCGATTTTCGGCGATCATTCCGATGTCATGGCCGTGCGGAGCGCCGGTTTTGCCATGCTGGCCTCTGGCTCGGTCCAGGAAGCCCATGACTTCGCATTGATTGCCCAAGAGGCCACGCTGGAATCGCGCGTGCCGTTCCTGCACTTCTTTGACGGTTTTCGCACCTCCCATGAGCTCAATACACTTTATCTGCTTTCCGACGATGTGATGAGCAGCATGATCCGCGAAGATTTGGTCCGCGCGCATCGGGATCGCGCGCTCAACCCGGAACACCCCTTTATTCGCGGCACGGCGCACAATCCCGATACCTTCTTTCAGGCGCGGGAAGCAGTCAACCCTTATTATGCGAAGGTGCCGGCGATTGTCGAGCGGGTTTTGTTGCGTTTCGCTGATCTTACGGGGCGCGCCTATCGCCTCTACGAATACGAGGGCGCCGAAGACGCCGAACGGGTGATCATTGTGATGGGTTCAGGCGCAGAAACGGCGCGCGAGACGGCAAAGGTACTCTGTGCTCGCGGTGAAAAGGTCGGCGTTATCCAGGTGCGGCTCTACCGGCCATTCTCGGCTGAGCGTTTTGTGGCTGCTCTCCCTGCCTCGGTACGAGCCATCGCCGTGCTCGACCGGACGAAGGAGCCGGGGGCAACCGGCGAGCCTTTGTATCTGGACGTGGTCGCCGCGCTGGCCCAGGTCGTTGCCCAAGGCACTCTGGCCGTGAATCCCCCAGTGGTTGGCGGGCGGTATGGACTATCTTCGAAGGACTTCAATCCGAGCATGGCGAAAGCGGTTTTCGACGAGTTAAGTGAGCCGGACCCGGGCCACGGCTTCACCGTGGGTATCACAGACGACGTGAGCGGCACCAGCCTAGTTCGTGACCCGAGTTTCAGCATCGAGTCGGACCGAGTTACCAGAGCAGTATTTTACGGGCTCGGTGCCGATGGCACCGTCAGTGCAAATAAGAACAGCGCCAAAATCATTGCCGAAGACGCAGGCCTGTATGCCCAGGGGTATTTTGTTTACGACTCCCACAAGTCCGGCGCGCAGACGGTTTCCCATCTGCGTTTCGGGCCGGAGCCGATCCGCGCGCCTTACCTGATTGAATCCGCCAGTTTCGTTGCGTGCCACCGCTTCGAACTCCTGCTGCGGCAGGACCTGTTGCAGCTCGTGGCGCCTGGCGGCGTGGTGCTGCTCAATAGCCGGTACGGGCCGAATGAGGTCTGGGAGAAGCTACCACGGCTCGTCCAACAACAACTCATCCGCAAGCACCTCCGCCTGTTCGTCATTGACGCCTCAGCAGTGGCTCGGGAAGTCAGCCTCGGAACGCGCATCAACACTGTCCTGCAGACATGCTTTTTTGCCATCTCCGGCGTCTTGCCGCGTGAGGAAGCGATTAGCCACATCAAGGAGTCTATTCGCAAGACGTATGCCCGAAAGGGTGAAGCAGTGGTGCAGAAGAATTTCGCGGCCGTCGATGGGACGCTTGCGCGCCTGCACGAAGTGCGTGTGCCCGGCGCCGTGACAAGCTCTGCTGGGCTTCCACCGCTCGTTCCAGAGACCGCTCCCGAATTCGTTCGCAACGTGACGGCTCGAATGATGGCGGGGCAGGGTGATGAAATCCCCGTCAGCCTGCTGCCTGCCGATGGCACGTTTCCTAGTGGAACCTGCGCTTATGAAAAGCGCAACATTGCGGACTTTGTTCCAGCTTGGCGCCCGGATCTCTGCATTCAATGCGGGCAATGCAGTTTCGTGTGTCCCCACAGCGTTATCCGTGCCTGCTACTTTCACGAAGACCGTCTCAGCAGCGCTCCTCCGACCTTCAAGTCAGCCCCGGTCAATGCGCGCGGTTTTCCGGAAGTGCGCTTCACATTGCAGTTCTATGTGGAGGACTGCACCGGTTGCGCACTCTGCGTGGAAGCGTGCCCAGCCGCCAGCCCCAGCGACGCTGGCGTTAAGGCCATCAACATGATCGAGAAAGGCGGCAACCTTATTGAGGCTGAAAGACAGAACATTCGTTTCTTCGAGACGCTGCCCGTCAATGACCGTTCCCGCGTCGACTTTGCCAATGTGCGCGGCGTGCAGTACCTGGAGCCGCTGTTCGAGTTCTCTGGGGCTTGCGCTGGCTGCGGGGAGACGCCTTACCTGAAACTGCTCTCGCAACTATTTGGGGACCGGCTGCAGATTGCCAATGCCACAGGCTGCTCGTCCATTTATGGCGGCAATTTGCCAGTGACGCCTTGGACAAAGAATCACGAAGGCCGGGGGCCGGCGTGGTCAAACTCGCTGTTCGAGGATAACGCCGAATTTGGATTGGGCTTTCGCCTCGCCGCTGACCATCAATTGGAGTTGGCGAGAAAATTACTGAAGCAGCTCGCGCCCAGGGTGGGGGAAAAACTCGCGGCAGAGATCCTTCAGGCGCCTCAACTCCAGGAGTCCGAGATTCGCGCCCTGCGTGCGCGCGTCTGGGAACTCAAGCAAAGGCTTGCGCAGTTTGACGACGGACCGGGTCGTAACCTGGTTGCCGTCGCGGACCACCTGGTGCGGCGGAGCGTTTGGATTGTTGGCGGAGACGGTTGGGCGTACGACATTGGCTATGGCGGTCTTGATCATGTGCTTGCCAGCGGGCGCAATGTGAACGCGCTGGTTCTCGACACCGAGGTCTATTCGAACACCGGTGGTCAGGCTTCTAAGGCCACGCCGCTTGGCGCCGTGGCAAAGTTTGCGGCCGCCGGGAAGCGCATGGCGCGGAAGGATCTTGCCTTGCAGGCCATTGCCTATGGCAATGTCTACGTCGCTCAGGTGGCGATGGGAGCTAATCCACAGCAGACGCTACTCGCTTTCCGCGAAGCTGAGGCCTACGACGGACCGTCGTTAATTCTGGCTTATTGCCAGTGCATCGCGCACGGTATCGACATGCGGTTTGGCATGAAACAGCAGCAACTCGCTGTGGCCAGCGGGCACTGGCCGCTGTTCCGCTACAATCCGGCGATGAGGGGCATCGGCGAAACCCCGTTTCGCCTTGATTCCCCGCAACCAACCATCCCATTGAAGGACTACGCCTACAATGAGATTCGCTATACCGCTCTCGCAGGGACAAATCCTGCTGAGGCTGAGGCGTTGCTTCGCATGGCGCAGGCTGTGGTCACAGAGAAATACCGCCAATACGAAGACCTCGCCGGGCGCCCGGGAACGCGTTTCCATCCTCCCGCCGAGAAACTAGGCCAAAAGGCTTAGCCGCGAACGCCGCTGCGGTGAGCATTAGGCCGAGGTCGACCTTTCCATCGCCTCATCCCATGCGCTACGGCGCACTTTAATCCGCGTTTTCCCATGTGACTACCATCACATCGGCGAGTGACCGCCGTCACTGCCTGCCGTGCATGAGTTTGAGTTAATGAGTACAAAGGGCGGTAAGGAGGGAGGAGGACAATCTGATGCCTGTTCGTGATGGAAGTGAAAGAACGGCCAGGCTAGGGACATGGGGGCACGACGATGCAACTGGTACTCATAAACCGGCAGAAGCTTATCGAAAACGCGATGGAGGTGGACCGAGACCTGGTGGTACTCATTCTCAACAGCATTGTGCCGTGGCATCGAGACGCAACTCTGGCTCTGCTGCTCCAGGATGCTTTGGGGCGAGCACCGGCGAACTAAGCTCATAACCCGACATCAAGCAAGGAGAAGGGCTATGTCAGAACAATATATGACGGCGGACGTACGACGGGAAGAGAACGGCAGTAGCGGGTTCATTCGGGGATGGGCGGCACGATGGGAGGAAGAATCTTTGCCTGGCGTGAGATCGATCACGGAAGAGATTCCGCAGGAAGACTGGCGTCGTTTCTTCGCAGCCTTCACTAGCCGTTATCAAACCTGGCTCGTGACGATTGAGCAAGTGGGACCAGATATGGGATACCGGATGCCAGCCGGAGATCGACCCCTTATCCGCATTGCGGCCCGGTCCAGCGATCCGGGAAACATCATTTTGATTGGCCTGGCAATTTTGGCGGGAGCTTCAAGCTGGTTCGCTATTTCTGCGGCACGACATGTCTGGCTGAAGCGAAACGAAAATGGGGCGGATGAGGCGCTTGAGATTGAAGCTGCGGACGGAGCGGTGACACTCCTTAGCTTATCGAAAATGCGATCGAGGTGAACCGAGACCTAAGGGCATTCATTCTCAACAGCATCGCGCCGTGGCATCGAGACGCAGCTCTGGTGCTGCTTCTTGAGGCTGCTACAGGACGAGCGCCCGGCAATTGGTCTAGCCTCCACATAACTTCGCAGGTTAAAGCAAGGAGGCAATATGGCTACCCGCAAGCAGCCGGCAGTGCCGCCCAAAGACGCGAGGCAAGCCGGCAGCGTATGCGGGAAAGCCTCGGACAAAATGATCTGCGATATCTGCGCCGATAAGATTCGAGCGGAGGCTTTGGGTAAGAAGAAACGTGAAGAGAAGGGCGCATAAGCTGAGAGTCAGGCGCCCGTTGAGACCCGCGGCATCGTGGTAAGGATGAG
>JASHTR010000163.1 GCA_030040455.1 Terriglobia bacterium
CGAGCGATCACATTGAAAAATGCAGCACAAGCAAAAGAACCGGGCGTGACTTCTGTCACAGAACAAGAGTGACGGGCGTCACTGAGACCGGAGCCGACAGGAGGCATGATGAGGTTTGGTACAGGAAACGACTTGGTGATGATAGGAACAGAACTAACAGGATGTTCCGCCGACCTTATGAACCTTCTGTCAAGGAGATGAAAAAGGAGCAACAAGCCATGAAACGTCAACTTAAATTCGCACCGATTGCGGCGTTGGCCGCCGGATTTTTGCTGCTGGCAGGATGCGGCAAGCGTGCCAATGTAGGAAGCTACCAAGGCGAGTCAAACCAGATCGCTGCGGTCATCGCCCAGCGCAATCTCACGCCAGACGACGTATTGGGAGCGGTGAGCACTTACGAGCCTTCGGGCCAGCACGATGAATACGTCATGTTCGCCTCGGGCGGCCAGAGCGGGCAGGTGCTGGTATACGGTATTCCCTCCATGCGGCTTCTGGATCAGATCCCCGTGTTTACGCCTGATTCGATGGCCGGCTGGGGCTATGGAGGCGCCGGGAACGCCATTCTTCACAACGCCGATCTCGCCGCCGGGCCCACCGGGCCAGCGATGCAGGTGCGCTGGGGCGACACGCACCACCCTGCCTTGAGCCAGACCGACGCCAAATACGATGGTAAGTATCTCTTCATCAATGACAAGGCCAACGGCCGCATTGCCGTAATCAATCTGCACTATTTCCAGACCACCCAGATTGTCAAGAACCCGATCTTTTATAACGACCATGGCGGCACCTTCGTGACGCCCAATACGCGGTATGTGATCGAGACCAGCCAGTACGCTGCACCGCTCGGAAACGGTTATGCACCCCTCAAAGATTATGCGGCTGCCTATCGCGGTGAAATGACCTTCTGGCGTTTCGATGAGAATACGGGCTATATCGATCCGAAACGCTCTTTTGCGATCGAGCTCCCACCCTATTGGCAGGACTTGGCCATTGCGGGCCGGCTCGCGAGCCACGGCTGGGTCTTCTGCAATTCGTTCAATGTGGCGATGTACCATGACGACGATACAAACGGAAAACCGTCGTTTGAAGCCGGCGCGACGCAGCGTGATACCGACTACCTGCATATCATTCACCTGGCGCAGGCGGAGGCGGACTTTAAGGCCGGCAAATTCACGCGAATTAACGGTTTCCCAGTCATTCCGCTGAAAGCGGCTATCGCGGACAGAATCCTTTATTTCACGCCTGAGACGAAGAGCCCGCATGGCGTTGATGCCACGCCGGACGGCCAATATATTGTGGTGAATGGCAAGCTCGATCCGCACGTGAGCGTTTACAGCTTTAAGAAGATTCTCGCGGCCATTGCGGCCGGAAACTACAGGCACGATCAATACGGAGTCCCAGTGCTTCCGATGCGCGAGACGATTGAAGCGCGCGTGGAAGCGGGACTTGGGCCGCTACACACGCAGTTCGATGACAAAGGCTACGCCTACACGTCACTATTTCTCGACAGTGCAATTGCAAAGTGGGCGTTGGGTGGGGAGTATGAGAAGCTACATCCTGACGTCCCCGCCTGGAGCTTGGTACAAAAGATGCCGGTAAACTACAACCCCGGCCACCTCGCCGCGCCAGCCAGTGATACCTCCGAGCCGCTGGGCCACTACTTGGTCTCGTTGAACAAGTGGTCGATTGACCGCTTTGATACAGTAGGTCCGCTTTACCCAGAGGACTTACAGCTTGTGGATATTAGCGGTCCCAAAATGCGGCTGCTCTCCGATACTCCTTTGGGCCTGGGTGAGATCCACTACGCCGAGATCATTCCTTACAAAATGCTGAATGTGGCCAGGGTCTATCCGATGGGCTTCAGCCCGCGAACCTGGCAGGTTTTGAAGAATGCGGTTCAGTCAGGGCAGGAGAAGATCGTCCGCCAGGGCAACCACGTCACGATCTTCATGACCGCCGTCCGCAGCCACTATACACCCGAAGTTGTGCAACTCAACCAGGGTGATGAGGTCACATGGCATATTACGAACATCGAGCGAACGCCCAACGCCAGTCACGGCCTCGCAATCTCGGCCTACAACGTCAACCTGACGCTCAATCCCGGTGAGACGGAGACGGTTCATTTCCTCGCGAGCCGGGCGGGGGTGTTCAGCTTTTATTGCACGAAGTTCTGCTCGGCACTGCACCTGGAAATGGCGGGGTACCTCGTCGTTAAGCCTGCTGGGGCTGCGGCTGTGGCGCAGCGTTAATTGGAGGTGTCTGATGAGTTCGACCATCAATAAGGTTCTCGGCCCGCGGGTGGCGCCTGAATTCAGGCAGGCGCACCCGCGAAAGTACCGCCTGCCAGCATGGCTGCTGACGGGCGCGGCCATCCTGTTCATTGTTTCCGTCTTCCTCCCTTACTGGCAGATTACGCTGTACGCCCCGCAATATCCCGACGGGCTTACAGTGGTCTCATACGTCAATCGTCTTGGCGGCCGGGTGGACGAGGTAAACATTCTGAACCAGTACATCGGTATGAAGCCTCTCGAGGACGCAGCGCACGTCGAAAAGCGTGTTGCAGTCGTCATGATCGTGGTTCTCGCTTTACTGCTCGTTGCAGCAGCAGAGGTTCACAGCCCATGGGCGGCACTGCTGTCGATTCCTGCCGCGCTGTTCCCTCTTGGCTTTCTGGTTGACTTGCAGTACTGGCTGGCCAATTTCGGTTTGCACCTCGATCCGAATGCGCCGCTAAACCTCTCGGTGAAACCGTTTGTTCCGCGCGCCCTGGGGGTAGGGCACATCGGCCAGTTTGAGTCTCTCGCGCTTCCCTCCGCAGGGCTGGTGCTGACCATCATCGCCTCAGTTCTGATCGTTGCTGGCCTGTGGTGGCAGCGAAAGATTTTCAAGCCCGTGAGGGATGGGAAAGAGCAACCGCTGCGCACGGCAGAGGGTCTTGGAGCGCAGGCCGCGGATTGAGGAGCCATCTTTGAAAGCCAGGCTGCAGCTCGTGAGTTTATGCATGGCGCTTCTGGCGGGCTCTGCGGGCAGGGCGTTACTCGCCGCGCCGCCTGCCAGCCTAGCCGCCCGGATGGCTTCTGCCGCTCCGGGAGCGACCATCATCGTTTCCGCTGGAGTCTATCGTGGTCCGCTGGTGATCGACAAACCGGTCACACTTCTGGGTCAGCCGGGAGCCATTATCGACGGCGAAGGACATGGCACAGTGGTCCTCATCAGAGCCAGCGGTGTGACGTTCAGCGGGTTCACGGTGCGGGCGAGCGGAGACAGCATCTCGCAGGAAGATACTGCAATCATGGTTTTGGGCAGCAATGAGAGAATTCTCAACAACACGCTTGAGGATGTTCTTTTCGGCATTTACCTCAAGGCCTCGATTAACAGTTTGGTAGCAGGTAATCACATCGCCGGCAAGCTGCTGCCCTTGCCTATACGGGGTGACGGCATTCGCCTGTGGTATTGCACGAACTGCTGCATTCAGCACAACACGGTCTTACAGGCTCGAGACATCATCTTGTGGTTCTCCAAGCACTGCCAAATCGAGAATAATCTCTTCGAGAACAGCCGGTATGGCCTGCACCTAATGTACGATCGGGATATCGAAATCACTGGCAACACTTTGGCACAGAATTTCGTCGGCGCGTTTCTGATGTATAGCTGGGATATCACTTTCGAGCGAAACGTCTTGCTCGGCAATCGCGGAATCAGCGGGTACGGCATCGGCCTGAAGAACATCAATAACCTCCGGGCTGAAGACAATCGCTTCCTGGATAACCAAGTTGGTATTTTTATGAATTCGTCGCCTTCGTCTCTTGGCGTGACCAACGTTTTCCAGCGTAACGTCGTGGCGTTCAACGACGTGGGCCTTTCTTTGGATCCGTCGAACCAGGGTAACAACGCGTTCACGTTAAACTCATTTCTGGAAAATCTTCAGCAAGTTTCGAACACGGGAAGGGGAGCGCTTGGGGGAGACTCATTCGCTGCGAACGGCCGCGGCAATTTCTGGAGCGATTACACGGGCTATCCAGACCCCAAGCGCGGCATCGGTGC